>JADFVC010000048.1 GCA_015222355.1 Chloroflexota bacterium
ATTGTCACCCTTCCGGAAGGGATCGAGATGGTCATGCCTGGCGACAACATCGCCATGACGGTTGACCTGATCACCCCGATCGCCATGGACAAAGAACTGCGTTTTGCAATCCGCGAAGGTGGCCGTACGGTCGGTGCCGGCGTGGTTAGCGAAGTTGTTGAGTAAGGCGAGGTTATAAACAATGTCTACACAGAAAATCAGAATTCGCCTGAAGGCTTACGATCACTCTCTACTTGATCAGGCTGTCGCTGAAATTGTCGATACCACCAAGCGTACAGGATCTCGACTGGTTGGCCCGATTCCTCTGCCGACTGTGATCAATAAGTACTGCGTGCTGCGTGGTCCGCATGTTGATAAGAAGAGTCGTGAGCAGTTTGAAATTCGCACTCACAAACGTCTTCTGGATATTATGGAGCCGACCCAGCAGACAGTCGATGCGTTGATGAAGCTCGACCTGTCGGCCGGTGTTGATGTTGAGATTAAACTCTAGGCGATCATACATAACAGTTAGCTAAGGGCATCACCAATGATCAACGGACTTATAGGAAAAAAAATCGGCATGAGCCAGATGTACGCTGCTGACGGGCAGCGTATCCCGGTCACTGTACTGGAGGCTGGCCCTTGTATTGTGTTGCAGAAAAAAACCGCTGACACGGATGGTTATGAGTCAGTGCAGCTTGGCTTTGGTGCCAAGAAGGCTCACCGGACCAATAAACCGGAAATGGGGCACTTCAAAAAAGCTGGAAAAGGCGCCTTCGCGCATATTCGTGAATTCAAGGTTGCCGAGGAATACCAGGTCGGTGATGAAGTGATTTGCGATATCTTCAAACCTGGCGACCGCATTGATGTTACCGGAACCAGCAAGGGTAAAGGTTTCCAGGGTGTCATGAAGCGCTGGGGTTTTGCCGGGGGTCGTGCTAGTCATGGATCTATGTTCAAGCGCGGTCCTGGTGCTATTGGGCAGTCAGCTTGGCCTTCAAAGGTTTTCAAGGGCAAGAAGATGGCCGGTCAGATGGGGAATGCACGTGTCACTACCCAGAATCTGATTGTTGTCGATGTCCGGCCGGAACAAAACCTTATTCTTGTGCGTGGTGCTGTGCCCGGATCGAAGAACGGTCTGGTCGTGATCCGCAAGGGAATCAAGGCCTAAGTGCTACGGACACAGGAGTAGAAAATGGCAACTGTAACAATATTTGATCAGGACAAGAATCAGGTCGGTGAGCGTGAAATCGCTGACGCGGTTTTTAACACCGAGGTAAAAGAATATCTGCTGCATGATATGGTCCGTTATCAGCGGGCTGCTCGCCGTCAGGGGTCCGCTGCGACCAAGAACCGCAGTGCTGTTGCTGGCGGCGGCAAGAAACCCTATCGTCAGAAGGGGACCGGTAACGCTCGCCAAGGAACTGTGAGTGCCCCTCACTTTGTCGGCGGTGGTGTTGCGTTCGGGCCGCAGCCACGTTCCTATGCTTTTAAGTTGAACCGTAAGGTCAAGAAGGCTGCTCTGTGCAGTGCGCTTTCGGTTCGCTACCAGGCGGAGAAGCTGACGGTACTGAAAGAGCTCAATCTGGAGGCTATCAGCACCAAATCTTTCGCACAGCTGATCCAGCGCTTTGAGCTTGAAGGTGCGCTGATTGTTATCGATCAGGCCGATCCAAAGGTTGAATTGTCGGCACGCAATTTACACAATGTCAAGGTGCTGCGTGCGGCTGGTGTCAATGTTTATGACATCCTCAAGTACCCGAACCTGGTGCTGACCGATGCTGCGGTAAGCGAGATTGAAGGAGCACTGGAAAAATGAAACCATTGCACGAGATTATTCGCAAGCCGCTGATTACTGAAAAAGCGAACCTGTTGAAGGATGAATCACGGATTGTAACTTTTGAGGTTTCTCGCGCTGCGAACAAGATTGAGATTAAGCAGGCCGTTGAGAAGGCTTTTGATGTCAAGGTCAAGGCTGTGAACACCATTCAGCTGCGCGGTAAGGTGAAGCGTATGGGTTACAATATCGGCCGGCGTAATAACTGGAAAAAAGCTTATGTGACTCTTGAAGAGGGTCATAGTATCGATTTTTATGGTGTGTAAGGCCGCGCGCTTTGCAGGTATGGAGTAGCTAATCATGGGTATCAAGAAATATAATCCGACCTCAGCTGGACGGCGTCATATGACTTCTTCGACTTTCGAAGAAATCACTAAGTCCACGCCGGAAAGATCGTTGCTGGCACCGCAGAAAAAAACTGGTGGTCGGAACAATCACGGCCGTATCACCAAACGTCACACCGGGGGTGGCCATAAGCAAAGGTACCGGATTATCGATTTTCGGCGTGACAAAAAAGAAGTGCCTGCCAAGGTCGCAGCAATTGAATATGACCCGAACCGCAGTGCCCGTATTGCGCTGTTATTTTATGCTGATGGAGAGAAACGTTACATCTTGGCCCCTAAGGGTTTAACTGTCGGCGATACTGTTGTTGCCAGTGAGACCGCAGATATCACAGCGGGGAATACCATGACGATCAAGTCGATTCCTCTGGGCACTTGGGTTCACAATATTGAGCTGAAGATTGGCAAGGGCGGTCAGTTGGCACGTAGTGCCGGTGCCTATGCAATGATTGCCGCTAAGGAAGGTCGATACGCCCAATTAAGGCTTCCTTCCGGTGAAGTTCGACTGGTCCTGCAGGGCTGTCTGGCAACGGTCGGTCAGGTCGGTAATCTTGATCATGAAAAAATTAAAATTGGCAAGGCCGGACGTAATCGCTGGCTGGGTAAACGCCCGCAGTCGCGTGGTGTTGCCATGAACCCGGTTGATCACCCGCATGGCGGTGGTGAAGGCAAGAGCTCCGGTGGTCGTCATCCGGTTACCCCTTGGGGTGTACCGACCAAGGGCTATAAGACCCGGACTAATAAACGCACTGATAAATTTATCGTACGTCGTAGAAACAAGAAGTAATTGAAGATACAGGCTCTAGGAGACGATCGTGGCTAGATCAATAAAAAAAGGACCTTATATACAGGAATGTTTGCTGCGTAAGGTTGATCTTGAAGGTGAAGGAAGTCGGAATAAGGTCATCAAGACCTGGTCGCGTCGTTCGACTATTATTCCGGAGTTCGTCGGCTCGACATTTGCTGTGCACAACGGCAGAAAGTTTGTCCCTGTGTTTGTCAGTGAGAACATGGTTGGTCATAAGCTAGGCGAATTTGCTCCAACCCGGACCTACTACGGCCATGGTTCTGATAGAAAGAGCAAGGTCAGAAAGTAAGTACTGCGATCTCTGACAGGAGTTCCGAAGAATGGAAACACAAGCAAGGTTAAGGAACGTCCGCCTTTCACCACGTAAGGCGAGACTTGTTGTTGATATGGTTCGCGGCAAGGGGATTCAGGAGGCGATGAACATTCTCCAGTTTTCTCCGCAGAAAACCGCACCCATTCTGTCGAAATTGTTGAAGTCTGCTGTGGCAAATGCTGAGCAGAAAGGTGTCTCTGATATCGACCAGTTGTTTGTTAAAACGGTGATGGTTGATCAGGGCCCGGTTTTGCGTCGTTTTATGCCCCGTGCTCAGGGGCGTGCCAGCCGGATTCGTAAACCGACCAGCCACATTACTGTGGTTCTGGACGTCAAGTAAGTCGAGGAGGTATCCCTTTGGGCCAGAAAGTTCATCCGATAGGGTTTCGTCTGGGAATCACCCGGACTTGGGAGTCCCGCTGGTATGCAGACGCAGATTACGCTGAGAAACTGCACGCTGATTTGAAGCTGCGTAATTTTTTGAAAAAGCGTCTCTATCATGCAGGTATCTCGAAAATTGAGTTGGAGCGTGCTGCAAATAAGGTTAAGATCAACATTTTTGCTGCCCGTCCGGGTATTATCATTGGCAAAAAGGGCGCTGAAGTTGAGGTGCTGAAAAAAGATCTGGCCAAAATCACTTCTGACGAGTGTTTTATCAATATTCAGGAAGTCCGTAAGCCCGAAGTTGATGCACAGTTAGTGGCGGAAAATATTGTTCTGCAACTGGAGCGTCGAGTCGCTTTTCGCCGCGCCATGAAGCGTAGCGTCAGTATGGCTTTGAAGTTCGGTGCCAAGGGGATCAAGATTAATTGCGCTGGTCGTCTGGGTGGTGCTGAGATGAGCCGTACTGAATGGTACCGTGAAGGTCGTGTGCCTTTGCACACCCTCCGTGCCGACATCGATTATGGTTTTGCTGAAGCTAAAACCACCTACGGGATCATCGGTGTTAAAGTGCTCATCTTCAAGGGTGAAGTCCTTGGCAAAGGGAAAGAACAGCCAGCAGGCTGATCAGGAGTAACTTGTCATGTTAATGCCGAAAAAGGTTAAGCGTAGAAAACAGTTTACCGGGCGCATGGCCGGACAGGCCAGTCGTGGGACTGAAGTTAACTTTGGTGATTTTGGCCTTCAGGCACTTGAGTGCGGTTGGCTCTCATCCCGTCAGATTGAGGCGGCCCGTCGTGCCATGACCCGTTACATCAAGCGGGGCGGTAAAATCTGGATTCGTTCTTTTCCTCATAAACCGCTGACCAGCAAGCCTGCTGAAACACGGATGGGTAAAGGTAAAGGGTCCCCGGAAAAATGGGTTGCTGTGGTCAGGCCTGGCCATATCCTGTATGAGATGCAGGGCGTGAACGAGGAAATTGCACGCGAGGCATTTCGTCTTGCTGCTCACAAGCTGCCGATGAAGACCAAGTTTGTGAAAAGAGAGGCAGGCGATGAAAGCTAGTGAAATTAAAGACCTCAGTGTCGAAGAGTTGCAGGTGAGAGCTGCTGAATTGCAGGAGGAATTGTTTAACTTACGATTCCAACTGCATACGGGTCATTTAGAAAATACAGCTCGTATTTCTCATGTGCGGAAAGATGTTGCACGTGTTAAAACCTTTCTTTCCGGCAAGCTGAGTGCTTAGTGTGGGTGAGGAAACAATGAGTCAAGAACGAGGTAACCGGAAAACCCGGGTCGGTGTTGTGGTGAGTGATAAAATGGATAAGACCGTCGTCGTACGCGTCGATCGTCTGGTCAAGCACCGTGTTTACAAAAAGTACATCAAGCGCAATGTTAACTGTAAGGCTCACGATGAGGCGAACAGCTGTGGTGTTGGTGATAAAGTTCTGATTGTCGAAACCAGGCCCATGTCGAAGGACAAGCGCTGGCGAGTCCGCCAGATCCTGGAGAAGGCCGTTACCGCGTAGGAGAGTAAGTCATGATCCAGATGCAATCCATGCTCAGCGTGGCGGACAACTCAGGAGCCAAGAAGCTTTGTTGTATCAAGGTTCCAGGTGGGTCCAAGCGCAGGTACGCCGGTATCGGCGATATTATTATTTGCAGCGTTAAAGAGGCGCTGCCGAATTCAAAGGTCAAAAAAGGCGATATCGTGCGTGCGGTTATTGTCCGTACCGCTAAAGAAGTTCCCCGTCCGGACGGTTCTTTTATCCGTTTTGACACCAACTCTGCGGTTGTTGTCAATGTTGGTAACGAGCCGATCGGTACCCGTATCTTTGGCCCCGTTGCCAGGGAACTGCGGGCCCGGCACTTTATGAAAATCGTCTCGCTTGCCTCTGAAGTTCTTTAAATACTGACTGCTGGAGAGTCAAAGCGATGGCTACTGCTAAGTTGCATGTTAAAAAGAATGACATGGTGAAAATTATCGCCGGCAAGGAAAATGGCAAGACAGGTAAAGTCCTGCGTGTGTTCCCGGCCAAGGGTCGTGTTGTGGTTGAAAACCTCAATGTCATCAAGCGTCATACCCGTCCCAGCCAATCGAATCCGGAAGGTGGGATTGTGGAGAAAGAGGCGCCACTCAGCATTTCTAATGTTATGCTGGTTTGTGGCTCCTGTAATGAAGCGACACGAACTGGTGTGCGTAAGCTTGAAGATGGTAGCAAGACCCGTTACTGTAAAAAATGTGACGCAAGCGTAGATAAGTAAACGGAGAGTTTGATGGCCAGGTTGAAACAGTCATATTTACAGGAGCAGTTACCTGCCCTGATGAAGGAATTCCAGTACAAAAGTGTCATGGAAGTTCCGAAGATCGAGAAAGTTGTTCTGAATATGGGACTTGGTGAGGCAATTCAGAACCCGAAGCTGCTGGAATCGGCGGTTGAAGAGCTTGAGCGGATCGGCGGCCAGAAGGCGGTGATTACCCGAGCCAGAAAATCAATTGCAACCTTTAAATTGCGCGAAGAGATGGCGATTGGTGCTTGTGTCACTTTGCGTCAGGACCGTGCCTGGGAATTTCTCGACCGCCTGATCAACGTAGCGCTGCCGCGTGTACGTGATTTTAAAGGGGTTTCCCCGAAAGCTTTTGATGGTCGTGGCAATTATACTCTCGGAATTCGTGAGCAGTTGATTTTCCCGGAAATTGATCTGGAGAAAATTGCTAAAGTATCCGGTCTGAATGTCACGATAGTTACAACGGCGAAAACCGATGAAGAAGGCCGCGCACTGCTGGCCGGACTCGGTATGCCGTTCAGAAAATAGTCTGGATAGCGGAGGATATTGTGGCAAAGAAATCGATGATAGCCAAAGCGAAGCGGCCGAAAAAATTTGCCGTGCAGGAATATAACCGCTGTCCTATTTGCGGTCGCCCCCGCGCTTACTACCGTAAATTTGATATGTGCAGAATTTGTTTGCGGAAACTGGCATCCGAGGGGAAAATTCCCGGGGTTGTCAAGTCCAGCTGGTAACAGCAAAGAGGAGTACCACCCATGTCTATGACCGATCCGATGGCGGATATGCTGACCCGCATTCGTAATGCCGGGATGGCAAGCCATGCCAAACTTGATGTCCCGTCCAGCAATGTCAAAGTTGCTGTTGCCACTGTCCTTAAAGATCTTGGCTATATCAAAAACATCAAGACCATCAGCGATAACAAGCAGGGCATTCTGCGTATTTATCTGAAGTATGACGACAGTCAGGAGCCAATTATTCACGAGATTAAACGGGTTTCAACACCTGGCCGTCGGGTTTATGTCGGCAAGGATGAGATACCGCGGGTGAAAAACGGCCTTGGTGCATCGATTCTGTCGACCTCCAAAGGGGTCCTTGATGATGTCGCAGCACGTAAAGTTCAGGTTGGTGGCGAAGTCATCTGTACCGTCTGGTAATCGTAGCAGAGTGAGGAGTTTCGACAATGTCACGTATAGGTAAGCTGCCCGTTGCGATTCCAGCGGGTGTCAAAATTACTCTCGACGGCAACAAGATGACCGTTCAGGGACCGAAGGGAACCCTTTCCCAGGAACTTCATGAACGTATGACGATTGCAGTTGAGACTGGCCGGATTGTTGTAACCCGCCCAACTGATGAAAAACAGGATACTGCCCTGCACGGTTTAACGCGTGCTTTGATCAATAACATGGTTGCCGGCGTCACAACGGGGTTTCAAAGAGATCTTGAGATCAACGGTGTTGGTTACCGTGCCGAGATCAATGGTAAGGTTCTGACCCTGTCTCTAGGCTATTCCCATCCGGTGGTTTATGAATTACCAGAAGGGATTACCGTCGAGATAGTAAAGCAGACCAAGCTTTCGGTTAAAGGGATCGACAAGCAGTTAGTTGGTTCTGCTGCCGCCAAGATCCGGTCATTCCGCAAGCCTGAACCTTACAAAGGTAAAGGGATCAAGTATGCGGATGAGAGAATTATGCGTAAGGCTGGTAAGGCCGGTAAGTAAGATTAATTTTTGTTAAGGAGCATGACTGTGAACGTTTCCCAAAAAAGACGTGTTTCGCGGCTCAAGCGGCAAGCGCGTGTTAGAAAAAAAGTGCGTGGGACCACTGAATGCCCCCGGCTCTCCGTCTTCCGCAGTGCCAAGCATATTTATGCACAGATTATCGAAGACACCTCCGGGAAAGTCCTGGCCGCAGCTTCGACTCTCAGCAAAGATGTTGAGACGGCAAATTCTGGCAACGTGGAAGCAGCCAAGGCCGTCGGAACTGCTATCGCTAAAAAGGCACTCGACCGGAATATCACTAATGTTGTATTTGACCGCAATGGTTTCCTGTACCAGGGGCGTGTACAATCGCTTGCTGATGCTGCACGGGAAGCCGGCTTGAAGCTGTAGAGGAGAATGGCTGTGCTGCGCATTGATCCTGATAGACTTGAATTGACCGATCGGGTCATTCACATTAATCGTAACTCCAAGGTTGTTAAAGGTGGCCGTCGTTTCAGTTTCTCCGCACTGGTTGTTGTCGGTGACGGTGATGGACATGTCGGCTATGGGCTTGGTAAGGCGAAAGAAGTTCCGGAAGCTATCCGCAAGGGTGTTGAGCAGGCAAGAAAAAGTCTGATCAGCGTTCCTATTCAGGAAGGTCGGACTATTCCCTATGATGTCATTGGTAAGTATGGTGCAGGCAGGGTTCTTTTGAAGCCTGCGTCTGAAGGAACGGGGGTAATTGCCGGTGGTGCCGTTCGCCCGATTCTCGAAGCGGTCGGTGTTGGTAATATTCTGACCAAATGCTTGGGTTCAAACAACCCACATAACGTGGTCAAGGCGACAATTAACGCACTGAAGATGCTTAAGAGCCCGGAAGAAATCAACGCCCGACGCGGCATTGCCGATAATTAAGGGCGGTTGAAGGAGGACGAGAAAATGGCGACGGAAGTAAAAGTCACCCTGAAGAAAAGTCCGATCGGGCGCAAGGCCTACTTTAGTAAAGTTCTTAAAGGACTTGGACTGAGGCGTCTGCATCAGACAGTGACCTTAACGGATACTCCTGAAATTCGAGGGATGATCCGCAAGGTTGAACACATGGTTGCAGTCGAAGACTGATAACAGAGGACAGCGTGATGGATTTAAGTAATCTGAAACCGGTTCCCGGTTCGACAAAAAATAGAAAACGTATCGGCCGTGGGCTTGGCTCCGGAAGCGGCAAAACTTCCGGTAAGGGTCACAAGGGTCAAAATTCTCGTAGCGGCGGGGGTGTTAAGCCAGGCTTTGAGGGTGGTCAGATGCCTCTACAGCGGCGCCTGCCGAAGCGTGGTTTTACTTCGCTGAATAAAAAGGTTTATGCGCTGATCAATCTGCGTGATCTGGATGCTCTTGAGGCTGGAAGTGTCGTCGGCCCTGAGATTTTCGGCAAAGAAGGTCTCATCAGCGGTGTTAAAGATGGCATTAAGATCCTTGCTGACGGTGAACTGACCAAGTCATTGACTGTACAGGCACATAAATTCAGCAAAACTGCCGTGGAAAAAATTGAAGCTGCCGGCGGTAAGGCTGAGGTTCTTTAAAATATGTCGATCCTGCAGAATATCTTTGCCATCCCGGAACTTCGGCGGCGGATACTCTTTACTCTCGGTATCCTGGCAGTTTATCGAGTTGGCTGTCACGTCCCGACCCCGGGAATTGATGCGCAGGTGCTGGCAAAGTTTTTCGAGGGAACCGAAGGCACTCTGCTTGGGCTGGACAGTGCTTTTACTGGTGGAGCACTGCAGCAGATGGCTGTTTTCGCCCTCGGTATAATGCCCTATATCAGCTCGTCGATTATTATGCAGTTGTTGACGGTTGTTTTTGAGCCGATTGAAAAGCTCTCGAAAGAGGGCGATCAGGGGCGCAAAAAGATCACTCAGTATACTCGTTATGGGACAATTGTTCTGGCCATCATCCAAGGGACCGGTATCGCTACCGGGTTGCAAACGATGGTTGGTCCTGCGGGGGAGCCAGTTGTCGCTAATCCGGGTATCGGTTTTATTATGATGACCGTCATTACCCTGACTGCGGGTACGGCATTCATCATGTGGCTGGGCGAGCAGATTACTGAGCGTGGTATCGGTAATGGGATTTCCTTGATCATTTTTGCCGGGATTGTTGCTGGTATGCCATCAGCCATTGTCAACTCGGTTCGTTTGGTTGAAACTGGGGCAATGACACCGACCGTTGTGGTGTTCATTCTGGCTTTGATGTTGGTTACTGTTGGGGCAATTGTTTTTATGGAACGCGCTCAACGGCGTGTGCCGATTCATTATGCCAAGCGTGCCGTCGGTATGCGTAATATGGGCGGCCAAGCCAGCCATTTGCCGCTCAAGATCAATATGAGTGGTGTTATCCCCCCGATTTTTGCCAGCTCGATCATGATGTTCCCGGCAACAGTTACGAATTTTATCGATGCTCCATGGGTGAGGGCGGTGTCACCGTATCTGTCTCCTGCGCACTGGATCTACAACCTTTTTTA
>JADFVC010000049.1 GCA_015222355.1 Chloroflexota bacterium
CAGTTAATATGGAGCAACTTGAATCCCGCTATGATCGGGAATACTGTCGTTACTCGGATTTCTTCCCCCGCAGCTTGGCACAGTAATCTCCTATCGCGACCCTGAAAAGACATCAACCACACAGAGGGGAATTCCGAAATCTTTACTGATATGCAGATTGAATTGTTTGAACCATACCTCGCGCGGGAAAAAGGCTTTTTTCGATATCTCTTTCGTGCGTTAATCCGTTACAAAAATGCGCGTATGGTTTCGGAACCGCGGCCGCTCCCCCGTCTGGTGAAGCCTCGTGAGCACGCCAGTGCCTGGGCAAGATTCGATGGACATCTTGTTTTTTTCGATTTCAGCGACCACATTTTTCTTTATGATACCGATGCGTTGAAGAAATGTGATGTCTACTTCAAGACGAATCTACACCGTGGTGTTGCCCGCAAGGCGCTCGAAAAAGCCGGTAGTCAAGAACATGAATCCAAGATCCTGCCATTTGTCTGGTTTGCCCCAAATCTGGCGGCTTATCGCCCGGACTCTCTTTTGAATAGGCTCATGTTTCTTGGGACAAAACCGTCTCGTGATGTGTGCCATGTCGTCGGGGTCTATGACAACTATCTCGCAAAAGGCGAAAAAAGTGTCTTTGTCTCCGGTGGACCGCCAATAGATCCGGCTCATTACCATTTCTGGATGCGTTATCATGTCCAGCAGGCATTCCGGGATGCCGGCGTTTCTGGGTATTACCGTTTGACGAGCCGCGGAAATCGGGATATCGAGGATAATGAATTGATATTCCCAAACCTTTCGGAACGCAAGTTTATGAAGGCCATGGTTGAGAGCCGTTTTACGATGATTAACACACTCCCTCATGCCCTGTTGCCTTGGAAGGCCAGTGAAAGTCTGATGCTTGGCCGCCCTTTTATCGTTGAAAGAAGTCCGCTTGTCGAAATGCCTGAACCATTTCAGCTTAGACCGAACGTGCATTTTCTAGAGATGTTTTCCGGGTTTGGCGACTTTGACGATAAAACAGACGTCGAAGATCCGCATAGTTATCGGATCCTCGATCGCCTGCAGTTGGATCGGTTTCGGGAAGGCGCAGAAAAAATTGCTGTTGCCATCAAGGATCGTGAACTCGTGGAATACATGACAGAGCAGGTGCGGCAGTATTCTGCAACAATCCTGTCACCGGGTTTTGTTGCAGAATATGTTTGCGAACAGGTAAATGTGAGGATTCATTAAAGTGATAAACGTACTTGTAGTTTTTGGAACACGGCCGGAGGCGATAAAGCTCGCACCGGTAATAATGGAACTGAAGAAACGACCAAAGGTTTTTAGGCTGTCGGTCTGCGTAACTGGTCAACACCGACAGATGCTGGACCAGGTCCTTGATTTCTTTGATTTGCAGTCTGATTATGACCTGAATCTGATGCGGGATAATCAGGCCCTTTCTGCTTTGACGGGTCTCATCTTGACTGGCCTCGATTCGGTTCTGGATAAAACAAATCCTGACTTAATCATTGTTCAAGGTGATACAACGACTACGATGGCCACTTCCATGGCAGGTTTTTACCGGAGGATCAAGGTTGCACACGTTGAGGCAGGCCTTCGCACAAACGACCGTTATGCCCCATTCCCGGAAGAGATTAATCGCCGGATAACATCGGTGATCGCCGATATTCACTTTGCACCTACTGAGATCAATCGGCAGAACCTTCTGGACAATGGTGTGGCTCCTGATACGATTCATGTTGCCGGTAATACCGTTATTGATGCCTTGCTATGGGCGAGTCAGATTCTCGAGGTGGAGCCGGATTTGGTACCGGAAGAGATCAGGGTGTTTGCTGGAGAGAAGCGCATAATTCTTGTGACTGGCCATCGCCGAGAAAGCTTTGGGCCTGGTTTTGAAAGAATCTGCTGTGCCTTGCACGAGATAGTTCGCAAGAATACTGATGTCATGATTGTCTACCCGGTGCATCTAAATCCGCATGTTCGCGAACCGGTCATGCGGATTCTGTCGGGTGAACCGCGCATTTGTTTAATTGAGCCTGTTGCTTATCCCTCTTTTGTCTGGCTGATGAATCATGCATATCTGGTCCTTACTGATTCCGGTGGTGTTCAGGAGGAAGCCCCTTCTCTGGGGAAACCGGTTCTTGTTATGCGCGATACGACGGAGCGGAAAGAAGGTGTCGAAGCCGGCAATGCCTATCTCGTTGGTACATCAGAGGATGCGATTATCAATCATGTTAATGATTTGCTGCGAAACGTGGAGCGATATCGGCGAATGTCGCATGCCGGTAACCCTTACGGCGACGGGCAGGCCGCATGCCGCATAGCGGATGTGTTAGAGAATATTTTAAGTGGGGTTGAATGATTGTGCTTCGAAAAATGGGAGAACTGTATCGGCTTATAACGGGTAGGCAGGTTGTGTCCAATTCGGACATCTCGTTCTTTCACGATTTCGTACCTCCACCGGCGGGTGGCGGACACCAGTTTCTGCGCGCCCTGTGGCGTGAATTCGAACGGCGCGGCATTCGACTGGAACACAACACGGTTTCTAAGACAACCCGAGCCTGCCTTTTTAACTCGTTTAATTTCAATTTCAAGCGCCTGTGTCAGTTGCGCCGGCCCGGTTGCCGGATGATTCATCGTGTAGATGGACCCCTGGCTGTCTATCGTGGTTTTGATGATGGCACCGACCGAAAGATATTCGAATTAAATCAGGAGATAGCTGATGTGACAATCCTTCAGTCTCAATTTAGTTTGACGAAGCATCTTGAGTTGGGGTTTGATTTTGTGCAGCCAGTGGTTATTCCGAACGCCGCAGATCTTGAAATCTTTCATTCACGTGGTCGCCAGCCATTCAATGTCGATCGGAAGATCAGGCTTATCTCTGTTAGCTGGTCTGACAATCTCAACAAGGGAGCGCCGGTATATCAGTGGCTCGATGATCATCTTGACTGGGGTAGATATGAATATACTTTCGTGGGTAGATCTTCGGTAAGCTTTCACAATATCCGGATGTTATCTCCGATAACATCGGAAGAGCTGGCGAAGGAGCTCCGCCAAAATGACGTTTTTATCACGGCCAGCCGGAATGACCCCTGTTCAAATTCCCTGATCGAGGCGCTCGCCTGTGGTCTTCCCGCACTCTATCTGGGCAGCGGGGGACATTCCGAAATTGTTGGAGAAGCCGGCTTTGCGTTCCAGAGTGCTGAGGAGATTCCGCAATTACTGTCTCGTTTGATTGCCGATTATAGCCAGCGGCAGGCACTCATTCGTCTGCCATCCATTGCCGAAACGGCAGATAAGTACCTCCGCGTGATGCGCGGAACTCTGAAGTAAAGAATGCCTAATAAATCGACATTTCATGCAATTATGTAATCATACAGTGGCAGGATTATTCTACTAAGATATGGGTGCCCTTCATCATATGGTCTCGCGAGTAGGCGCAGTCTTAAAGACAGCTTCTCTGCCGGTGGCTCGCTGTATTACCGCCGGTTGGCCTCCCTACTCTCGACTGATCTTGGTCAGTGATCGGGCGGATTGGGTCATTGACGAGGAAATGCGCGCGTTGGAAGGTATTGCCAACCGATTGGGGGTCCGTATGGCCGATTCTCGTTGGTTTGCCGCATCCAAGCAGCAGGCTGCTTTTTACGGCAGTCAGTTTTTCCTCCTGTCCGACGACTGGCTGCGCTCCACGCACCATATTGGCGTGGCCTACTTCCACGGCAAACCTGACACGGGTGTTAGAGAATTCGACGAGCTGTATCAGCGCCTCGGCCGCTATCATGAGC
>JADFVC010000050.1 GCA_015222355.1 Chloroflexota bacterium
CTCTGATATTGCTGCGAAGCCGCTATCGATAAACGGTTCTGGAAAAAACTCCGCGAATACCTCAATTGCACCAGATGCTCAATTGTCTCATTCGACGAACCGCTGACCTGATCCTCGGTTGTGGAGTTACGAAAATTGTACAACATATCGAGATCACGCCAAGTATAATCAATACTGCTGCCGAGAGTGAGCGACTCGGAGTCGCTTGAGCGCGGCTGCTTATCATCATAATTGTCGCTGGCACTGAAAAACAGCCTGAGAATCGGCCATTTCTTCTTCAAGGTATAAAATGTCCCCCCGAGGGTATCAGTATAGGTAGACGCAGCGCCATCACGATTCGACTGATTCCTCGAAACCCCCAGGTTGCTGGAAAACAGATCATTACGTAAATCGAAGGAAATCGACGCATTGAGCGAGTCGGATGAGGCTCCTGCCGAGGGTTGATGCTCATTATAGCGTACCGCACCGTTCACACCGATAAACTGGCTCACTTCCTTATTATAATTGAGCGTGTAGCTGTGGTTGAAAGTCGACAAGGCCTCAACGTCTCCCCCAGTTTCGCGATAGGACCAGTTACCGGTCAAGCCAAAAGGATCCCCCGCCCAAACCACTTCGGACAACACCAGCAAAAGCAGAAAGCTGCCCATCACTGCAAGCAGCAGGCGGCGTTTCCCTTTTATTTGCAACAACACTGGCTTCATCGACTTCATAACGTTTTAATTCCGGGGCAGCGTCTTCCAGCAGGCAGCAGAACAGGTCAATTCACAAGATCATGCGGCCCGACATGACAGTCGTTACAATCCGGAAATTTCACGTGGATCGCCCGGAAATGCGATTCTCCATGACAGGTGGTACAGGCCGGTATCAGTTTGTGCTGGTACTTGTGACAATAAACACAGAGAAAGTCGTGATGTCGGGTCCGGTTCTCCGCCAGTATTTTCCCGACCTGCGGATGACAAACCACGCAGGCCGCTGACGCAATGGTGTTTTTATACGCGATTTTTAACGGCATGTGTGGCCGGTGACATTCGCGACAATTATCATAAGCCTGGGTTTCCAGATGCGGTTCATGACATTTCAGGCAGGAGACAAAGGTTCCGTGTTGCAAATGACACTCCTTGCAATCAAGGACCGAATGATTGCTCGGGTAATCGAACAACTCATCCGCCTGCACTTGATGACACCCCAAGCAGGCAGCCCGGACACGGGTCGCTTGGCTGAACTCAATATTGCGCGGGCTGTGCGGAGGGTGGCAGCCCAGGCAATCAGGAGAAGAAAAATGGGCATTGGCGGAAGCTTCGTGGCACATGGCACAATCGGGGATGGCCTGAGTCCCTTTGGGGGGATGTTCAAGGTGACAATCGGTACAGCTCACGGCATCACGATGTCCCCCCCCCGAAGCGGCAATTTCATCAATCTGTAACTTATGACATTTCCGGCAATCGTTCGGCTCTAACTGTTTTCCATCCTGGGCCAAGGCGACTGATCCGAAGGTCAATAACAGCAAACTCGCAAGAATCAGCAGGCAGAGTTTATAACCATGAGGGTTCATAGCCAAAGTTCCTTATATCCCGGCAACAAAGCAGATTCAATCATTCCGGACCCAGGGGCACCTGCAAGCTGGTGGCATCGCCTCGGGTCTTCAAAATGGTCGGAGACTGTTCCGCATGGCGGAATTTTTCTGCGGCGGCATGCGCCTGTAAAGGGTCAACATAAGGGCCAATCAAAACCTGATACCAGGTCCCCCGTTTCCCCATATCCAGCTCCGCAATATGCACCTGATCGCCCTGCCCCGCCAGACGGTTTGCCAAAGTTATCGCTTCAGCCTCTTGCCTGCTGATCAAAACCAGAACCAGGAAATCACCGACAGCGTCATCAGGCAGGGTCACAACAATCTTATTGATGGCAATGGTTTCCGTTTCGGCCACGGGCACAACTCTGCCGGCTCTTTCACCGGCCACTTCAGCCACCAGTTCTTCACGTTCAAGCGGCCTTGCCGGAACAGGCGCAGTGGTAAATTCGAAAACCTGCACCCGATGGTTAAAGGTATCAGCGACCAACAATCGCCCCCGCCCGTCGACCAAAATGTCATTAGGATAATAAAACCAGCCACGCCCCTGGCCCATGCCGCCAATTTCAAAGAGATACTCTCCCGTCATGGCATACGCACCAACAGTATGTCGCTGATAATCAACGATATAAACCTGCTGCCTGAAATTGTCCAAAGCGATACCACGCGGCCGCGAGAGTTTCCCGGCATCTCCTCCTTTTTCCCCAAACTTGTAAAGAAACCGCTCATCCCGGTCGTAGACGAAAACGCGCCCCATCGCTTCACTGACAAAGTAAAGATTCCCTTCCTGATCGACATCCAGAGCCAGAATAGGGGCTTTTTCTCTCACCCCGAGAACTTCATCACGCGGCTCGATCGTCCGCAAATAATGACCTTCCGGATCGAGGACAACAACCCCGGTGCCACTAAAACCCACCAGGTAAAAATGGCCATTTTTACCCACAACAAGGTCGAGAGGAGAAAAGCCCTTCAGCTGCTCTGGGAAATAGATTTTTTTCTGCGGCAGAAAAGCACTATCGTAGACCGCGATATGAGGATTTGCGTCTTCACTACTGGCACCGACACATACATAGAGCATCCCATCCTTCAGATAGCTGCCACTGAGACTCTTGAGCCCGCGACCGGAACCGATCGACAGGTAAGGAAAATAATCCGAGGTCAGTAATACCAACTTGTTCTTTAACGGGCTGGTGATGTAAATCTCATCTGCTGTCGGATCGTAAGCTAAAGCAGCAGGAAAGCGGATCGGGAAGCCGGCCTCGTCATGATCAATGACCTTAACGACACGAATCGGCTGAATTGTCGCGACAGCAGCAACGGCAACGGATGAGAACAGCATCAGGAACAGCAACACCAGCCCCCCCCAATACTTCCAGAGACCGGGGCAAGAGGTTCCTTCCTGATAAATATTTTCCGGCAATCGGCAGCTCATCCCACCCAACACCTACGTGGCAATCAAACTCTCAGCGCTCTCTAAAAGCAGTTTTTCTGCAGTTGAGGAGCAGGGAAACGATCAACTTTGCAAAACGTCCTGAAGCCGTTGCAACCTTATCGGCGGCCCCCATGAGGACGAAAATTGCCGATGTAAACAAGCTATGCTGCAACAACTATAAAAAAACACCCTATTATTGCACCAAGTTAGCTGCATTTTTTAGTTTTTCTTAAGAATAAATAGAAAAATATGCTCTTACAATAACATCGCAATAGGGTGATTTAATTGTGGAGATCAATTGCCAATGCAAGCTCGTCGCAATCAGGAAACTTAACGCATTTCAAACAGGCCCCCCAAATCTTTTGCGGCAACTCAGACTTCTCGATATCGTAAAATCCGAGCTGTTTGAAAAATTCCGGCTGGTAGGTCAAGACGAAGACCCGCTTAATGCCGAGCCCCCTCGCCTCTTCGAGACAGCACTCAACAATCTTGCGGCCGATCCCTTTACCCTGCTGTCCCGAAGCCACCGCCAAAGAGCGAACTTCTGCCAGATTCTCCCAGCAGATCTCCAAGATACCAATACCAAGCACTTCACCATCCTCTTCATAAATGTAGAAATCGCGGATGATTTCATAAATTTCGGACAGTGAACGACCCAAAAGTTGTCCGTCGTTGGCATAAGATAAAAGTAACTGATGAATCGCACGTGCATCGCTGATTCTGGCATGACGGATCATGGTCGCTCCTGTTTTATAAAAATTGATGGCGTCGCAAAAAGTCCGCCCTCCGGCGTTGCAGCAGTTTTTCAGGATCTCGACATACCATATGTATGCCTTCGCCCC
>JADFVC010000007.1 GCA_015222355.1 Chloroflexota bacterium
ACACCCGCCAAGTGTTGCGGTTGATTCGCAACAATACCGACCGACTGACCACCGTAACGACCGAAGGCGATCACCAGGTTGGGTGCAAACTCGGGTTGAATCTCAAAGAAGTTACCATCATCAACGGTGCCGGCGATAACCTGCTTGATGTCGTAGGGGTGGTTCGAATTGTCGGGGATCAGGCGGCACAAGCCATCCTCCTCGCGGGCAACCGGATCATCGGTTTCGCGCCGCGGGGGCGGCTCCATATTGTTCTGCGGGATATAGGAGAACAGCTCGCGCAGATAGGCGATCGCCTGCTCCTCGCTGTCGGCCGCCAGGTGTGCGACACCGCTTTTGGTGGTGTGAACACTGGCCCCGCCGAGGGTCTCGACATCGACATCCTCATGGGTGACCGCCTTGACCACCTTGGGGCCGGTGAGGAACATGTAGCTGTTGTTCCGCACCATAACGGTAAAGTCGGTTAGTGCCGGGGAATAGACCGAACCGCCGGCACAGGGTCCGAAGATACCGGAGAGCTGCGGCACCACCCCGGAGCTGGTGACGTTACGCAAAAAGATGTCGGTATAACCGGCCAGACTTTCGATCCCCTCCTGAATCCGCGCACCGCCGGAATCGTTGAGACCGATGATCGGCGCACCGTTCTTTACCGCCATGTCCATCACCTTGCAGATTTTCTCGGCAAAGGTTTCCGACAACGACCCGCCGAGCACCGTGAAATCCATGGAGAAGAGGTAAACCAGTCGCCCGTCGATGGTGCCGTAACCGGTGACCACGCCGTCGCCGTAGACTTGGGTCTGCTCAATGCCGAAATGATGACAGCGGTGAGTTTTGAACATATCGAACTCTTCGAAACTGCCATCGTCAACCAGCCGTTCGATCCGCTCACGGGCGGTAAGCAACCCTTTGGCATGGCGCTTCTTAACTTTCTCGGCACCGCCGCCCTCCAGAGCCTGCTGGCGCATCACCAGAAGTTGATTGATCTTTGCTTCCATCATCAGAGCTATCCTTTTCTTTGCAACCTTTAGGCTGATCAGCCATTGTAATAGACTGAATATCTGGTTTCCGAGCCGGTGATCTCGTCTACTCGGCCCTGCAGGGTGCGCCGCTGCTCATCACGCAGCCAGACATTCCAGTCTTCCAGGGTTTTCCAGGTACTGATGACCAGGTGCTCGCTGGGGTCATCATAATTAACCAGCGTCTCTCCGGAGATGTAGCCCGACTGGGCATTGGCCAGGGAACGCATCTGTAGCAGCAGGGGGCGAAGTTCGGCCGCTTTTTCCTTGGGAACATGACGTACGATGATAATTCTGACCGACATATGAAATTCTCCATTTGGTGGTTTCAGCTGCGGGAAGGGCGGCGCTTTTATGTAGCTACTTGGTAGAAAATACTTTTTCTGGATGGAAAGCAAGAAGAAAAGTAAATTATCATTAAAAAAAACTATGTTTTACTAAATATCTGATAATTATAGAGTTTTTGTTCTGCTGTATAGAAAAATGTTCTATTTGTTCGGCGGGTGTGACGGCGATTATTCTTCGCAGGAGAAGGACTGGAGGGCGGGAGGGTTAAGAGATCAGGGTTGAGCGTGACTTGATCGTTTATGCATGAGTATATTTTTCAGCGATTCAATTACCTTGATTGCTTCCTTCTTAGTCAGCTTGTCGACTTCTGTTTTTTTGTAATATTTGTTCAGGAAGTTTTTGAAATGTTGCACGTCCCAGCCGAGGTCGTCAACCAGGTGGTTGATGAACAGTTTCTGCCGGAAGGTGAGGCCGTACTTGTTGATGCGGTAGTGTCTGCTGCCCGCAAAATAACGCATGAGGCGCCTGAAACCGGTTTCATCCAGGTCCCTGGCTGATCGCACGCCTGTTTCTCTCTGCAGGATATCCCGGTATTCTTGGTCGGAAAGATCAAGCTCTCGCTTGACAATATGAATTACGGCAAGCTTTTTTCTGTCCAGTGTCATGGCTGCGGCCCCT
>JADFVC010000051.1 GCA_015222355.1 Chloroflexota bacterium
CAACAGAGTCCTATTTCCGTTTTTTCTCACCCGAATTGTACTCAGCTAAAAACTCATTTTTAAACGCCGGATAATCGCCTGCCTCGATTGCTGCGCGTGCCCCCGCGACCATGTTCAGGTAAAATCGCACGTTGTGAATCGCGGCAAGGGTCGCCGAGAGGATTTCGTTGGCATTGTACAGGTGGTGCAGGTAGGCTCGAGTGAAATTTTTACAGCAGTAGCAGTCGCAGGATGGATCGACCGGGTAGAAGTCACGCCGGAAATTTTTGTTGGTCAGACGGATCTTGCCACGTTTGGTAAAGAGCGTTGCGCTACGTGCGTAGCGGGTCGGGATGACACAGTCGAACATATCCATGCCGCGTTCAATCGATTCGAGAATGTCTTCCGGCAGGCCGACTCCCATCAGGTAGCGCGGCTTGTTCTTCGGCATGAACGGCTCGGTATAGTCGACCACCTTTTTCAACAACTCCAACCCCTCACCGACACTGACCCCGCCGATGGCGTAGCCGGGGAAATCCATTGCCGTTAAAGCCTCTGCGCACTCGCGCCGCAGATCATCATAAACACTCCCCTGAACAATGCCGAACAGCGCTTGATCCTCGCGGTTGTGGTGTTTCAGGCAACTTTCTGCCCAGCGGATGGTTTTTTTGATCGATTTGGCAGCATAATCGTGGCTGGAGGGGTAGGGGATACATTCGTCAAAGGCCATGATGATGTCGGCACCCAGGTCGTTCTCGATCTGCATCGCTTCCTTCGGGCCAAGAAAAATCTCTTCACCGGTCAGCTCATGGCGGAAGTGCACGCCATCTTCACCAATCCGTTTTTTCGGCAGGGAAAAAACCTGGAAGCCACCACTGTCGGTCAGAATCGGCTTGTCCCAGTTCATGAATTTGTGTAGCCCGCCCGCTTTTTTGATCAGTCCTTCTCCCGGCTTCAAGTGCAGGTGATAGGTATTGGAGAGGATAATCTGTGCTTCGGTTTCTTCAACCTGGGCGGGGGTCATCGCTTTCAGCGCACCGTGGGTTCCGACCGGCATGAAGATCGGTGTTTCGATGCTGCCGTGCGGGGTTTGCAACCGCCCGCGACGGGCACGGCTTTTCGGGTCTTCTTTGAGCAGCGTGAACTGAAACATTCGGTTGTTCTCCCTTGTGGCTTGCTTTAGGATACGAAGCGCTAGACGTATATCAGAAAGTCTGCCATGGCGCAAACAAATCGGAGTGTGCATGAGTTATCTGTCCCCCGTTCCTGCTGAATTGAAACGGGTTGAATACGCCAAGCTTTATTTTCACCTGGAGATCAGCGATTATTTTTCTCTGCCGCCTTCAGGTCTGTTGCAATTGCGGCGTGAGCTGTTGCAGGCGCTGCGGACGCTTGAGGGATGGGGTTCTGCGGATGATGTTGAGCAGCTGAAGGCTCTTTTGCAGCCTGCGTTGCCGACCGACCCATTGATTCGTCGTCAGGCGCAACGTCCTTCTCCGGCGTTGGTGCTTTATCCCGATCCGCAACTTCATGGTTTGCAGCAACCAAAACAACGGATTGTGCTGCCGGCACTGTTTCTCGGCAATGGGATCAACGGGATCGCCGCATTTGTGACCCTGCTACAACAACTCGGCCAACAGGGACTTTATCACGGCCATGGCCAGTTTCGTTTGGAAGGGGTCGAGTCAGAAGATTCCAGTGGTGTGCGGGCGATGCTCTGGATAGGTGGAAAATCTCCCCAGGTGATGACTCCGCCGGTCAGTGACCTGCATTGGTGGCTGGAACGACAGACCCTGGATGTTGAGCAGCTGATTTTAGAGATTGTCAGTCCTTTACGTCTTTTGCAGAAGAAGAAACCCCTGTTTAAAGCCGGGTTTGCTGATCTGTTCCCGTTTGTTTTGCGCCGTGTTTCTGCCATGATTTCTTGTCATGCAGGTGTTGAAGTGGTCAAGAATCCGCAAGAGCTGATGCGTTGGGCTGAGCAAGTCGTCGTGCTTGAAAACAGACTGCATTGGCAAGAATGGCGCTGCCTGGAAGGCCATGACAGTCCGCAAAGACTGGGCGGGTTGCTCGGTCATTTACAGCTCGCCGGGAGTGCCTTAGCAGAAATTATTTGGCTATTGCAACTTGGCAGCCTGTTCAATTTGGGCAAAAGTGCCGGCTATGGCGCCGGTCAGTACCGATTGAAAACTCACTGTTGATGGCGTCGCAAAAAGTCCGCCCTCCGGCGTTGCAGCAGTTTTTCAGGATCTCGACATACCATATGTATGCCTTCGCCCC
>JADFVC010000052.1 GCA_015222355.1 Chloroflexota bacterium
GATTGGCCAGAATCAGCTCACCCCGTTGCTTGCATTGCTCGTATCCTTGTTGGTTGGCCTGTTCCTGCTCGATATTTTTAAGACGTCGTTGCAGTTTTTTTTGCGCTTTTCTCAGAGAATCTTCGATCAGCCCGCGGACATCTTTTTCCCTTTTTAAGCCATGACTCTGTGCATAAAGTTTTTCGACAGCCAGGCTGACGGATACTTCTTCTGGCGGAGCATTCTCCGGTCCTTTACGCTGCATCTCCAGAATTTGTGGTCGTTCAGGCAAAACATACGTCTGCCCCGCCGCAATCAAACGCTGCTGGTTGCTTTGCACCCGTTTCAACGCATCGATAATCCGTCCATCTTCCGCAACCAGAACCAGATTGCTGCTGCGCCCGGTCAGTTCCACCAGCAAACGACATAAGCCCTTTGGCCCGGCACATTCGAATTGCACAATGCGATCATGATTCAATTGAGAAATTGTCAGGATGCGTGATATCCGCGATCTGAGCAGTTGGCAGAAACGTGGCGGAGTAAAGGGGTTGGCAAAGTTTTGCTCGGTTAAATGGAGACGACTGTTCCCGGGAGCTGCGGAAAGTAAAAGTTTCAGATTTTCAGAACCGTTCCAGAGGCGAAAAATGAACAGATCCGCGGCAGGCTGGTGAATTTTGGTAATTCTTGCCCCGCTTATTTTTTCCGTCAATTCAACAATGACATTTTCCAGCAAGCTAAGTTCCATTAAATATCCCTGGGCGACCGTGGATTCAACTTTTTCCCCACAGTTAAAAAACATCTGCTAGAATCAGCAACCAATTTCTTGACGTCAAGCTATTAGTGGAGGTCATTTCATGGAGCAACCTTGGAAAATTGAAACGCAGGCCGTTCAGGGGGGCTACAGCCCCAAGCCTACGGAACCGCGCATTCCGGCTATCTGCCAGAGTACCACTTTTAAATATGAAAAAGCCGACCATGTGGCAAAATTATTCGATCTGGAACTGGCTGACCACATGTACAGCCGGATCAGCAACCCGACGACCGAGGCATTCGAAAAGAAGATTTGCCTGATGGAAAATGGTCAGGGCGCCCTGGCGACATCATCCGGGCAGGCAGCAATCAGCCTGGCGATCCTTAATATCTGCCAGTCCGGTCAGCATATCGTGGCCGCCAGCACCCTTTACGGCGGGACCTATTCCCTGTTCGCCAATACCCTGCCCAAAATGGGGATCGAAGTCAGCTTTATCGACCCGGAAGCAGATATCGAGGAAATACGCAAAGCCTTTCGCCCCGAAACGCGTTGCCTTTACGCTGAAACCATCGGCAACCCGGGACTGAACGTGCTTGATTTTGAAAAATTTTCCACCCTGGCAAAAGAGCTGCAGGTACCGCTGATCATCGACAATACCTTTGCCACCCCTTATCTGTGCAAGCCGCTGCAACTCGGCGCCAACATCGTTGTTCATTCAACGACAAAATATATTGATGGCCACGGGACCAGTGTCGGCGGTGTGATCATTGATGGTGGAAACTTTGACTGGTTCTGCGGAAAATATCCGGAGATGACCGAACCGGACCCCAGCTATCATGGCTTAAAGTATGCGGAAAACTTTGCCCCCATGGCTTACATTGTCAAAGCCAGAGTCCAGTATATGCGTGACCTCGGCTGCTGCCCGGCTCCGCAAAACAGTTTCCTTAACAATCAAGGATTGACCACCTTAACGTTGCGCATGGAGCGACACAGCAGCAACGCACTGGCACTGGCCAAGCATTTGGAACAACATCCCGCCGTTGCCTGGGTTAAATATCCCGGTTTGGAAAGTCATCCCAGCTACGCCAGCGCGAAAAAATACCTACCACTCGGTTGTAGTGGCGTTTTGACCTTCGGGATCAAGGGGGGACGGGAAGCAGGCGTAAAATTTATGGAAGCCTGCCGATTGATTGCGCTGGTCGTCCATGTCGGTGACGCCCGGTCCGGCGTTCTCCATCCAGCCAGCACCACGCACCGGCAATTAACCGAAGAACAGCAGATTGCCTCGGGTGTCTCCCCCGATTTATTGCGCATTTCCGTCGGGATAGAGCATATAGACGATCTTATTGCTGATGTGGATCAGGCATTGCGGGCCGCGCAGTAAACAGTTATTCGATAACGGGGACAGAAGCAATTTCTGTCCCCGTCCTGACCTGACGTTTGTTTTTGCCAAGCATTCCGCTTTATGCTATCGTCCCGCGCCATGCAGACAGAACAACCCTTCCACATAGTCCTGATCGAACCGGAAATCCCCCCGAACACCGGCAACATCGGCCGTCTCTGTGCCGCAACCGGCACCTATCTGCATCTGGTCGGCAAGCTCGGCTTCTCCCTGGATGACAAACATCTCAAACGGGCCGGCCTGGACTATTGGCCGGAGGTGAAATTAAAGCGGTGGGATTCTCTGGAACAACTGATGGCGCAGTTCCCGAATGAGCGCTTCTGGTACGCCTCGAAAAAAGCCGCTCGAAGCTACACACAGGTTGCTTTTGCCCCGGGAGATTTTCTGGTCTTCGGCAAAGAGACCCTCGGGCTGCCTGAAGAGCTGCTGCAACAGCAGGCAGATCGTACCCTGCGCATCCCGATCTTTTCCCCGGCAGTGCGCAGTCTCAATCTGGCCAACTCGGCGGCCATTCTTCTTTACGAGGCGTTACGCCAGACGGGACGACTGGAGTAATAAAAAGCCGAGCCACCTCATGACTTTTTGCGAGTGCATCAGCCATAGCGACCCGGCTTTATTCATTTGTCAAACGTCAAATCATCCCGAGCAGTTTTCCACTGCGTTCCAGGAAACCAGCCATCCGCTCTTTGCTGATTGCCTGGTGGGACAGCATCGCCAGATCATAGATCTGTTCAATCAACAGGCCAGCCGTTTCCTTGTTCCCATCGTCCTGTAATTTCAGCACCTTATCGACAGCCGGGCTGGCAGTATTGACCAACAGAGTATGCTCGGCAAAGAGGTCGGGCATCTCTCCCTGCCCCATCATCTGCGTCATTTCCTTGAAACGTCGCTGCTGTTCATTGAGCAGAATCATTCCCGGCACCGAATCATCCTTCAGGGTTTCAATCCTGATTGTCAGTCCTTTGATATCCAGTGCCGATTTAAAACTTTCTTCAATCCGATCTTCCCGGCTCTTGTTGTCCTTGTCGACAATATTCGAGCTGACATCCTGTTCAATCAGATTTTCCGTAACATCGGAATCGACCCGCCCAAACTTCAGATCGGTGTTTTTCGACTCGAGGAACTGGATAAAGTGATTATCGATCATCGAGTCAAGAATCAACGCCTCCATTCCCTGCGCCTTGAACATCTTCAAATAGGTCGCTTGCACCCCTTCATCGTTTGCATAATAGACCTTGTTTTCATGCTCTTCCCTGGCTCGCTCAAGGTAATCAGGCAGGGTGGTATATTTTTCCTCTCCAGTCGAACGATAGATCACCTGATCTTTGACCTTATCGTAAAACTTATCCTCACGCATCATACCGTACTTGACAAAGGTATGGATGTCCTCCCAGATCGGCTCGAAGGCGGCTCGATCCTTTTTCGCCAACTCAACGATTTTGGCGGCAACCCGACCGCTGATCACCTCACGGATCTTGCGCACCTGCGGCTCATTCTGCAGGTAACTGCGCGATACGTTCAGTGGCAGGTCCGGAGCATCGAGGCAGCCCTGCAAGGGGGTGAGGAATTCCGGGATCAACTCCGGTGTATTGTCAGACACAAACACCTGGTTGCAGAACAGCTTGATGTGACTCTTGGTCACATCAAACTCATTGTGTAAACGTGGGAAATAAATGATCCCCTTCAGATTGAAAGGGAAATCGATGTTTAGGTGAATCCAGAACAGCGGATCATCCGACATCGGATAGAGTTTGCGATAGAATTCTTTGTATTCATCGTCGGTAATTTCACTGCTGCTACGGGTCCAGAGTGGATTTTTATCGTTGACTTCCTCCCCTTCCAGACAAATAGAAACCGGCAGAAAATTACAGAATTTCTTCAAGACCTCACGGACATTAACCGCGTCGAGAAACTCTTTTTCCGTGTCATTCAGGTGCAGGATGATCTCGGTACCACGCTCTTTCTTATCGGTTTCCGACAGCTGGTAGCTGGTATTTCCGGCACATTCCCAATGGGCTGCGATGGAGGCATCTCGGTAAGAGAGGGTGCGGATTTCAACCTTATCCGCCACCATAAAAGTGGAATAAAAACCGAGCCCGAAATGGCCGATAATCTGGTTTTTGTCTTCCAGATCCTTGAACTTCTCAATAAAGTCCTCTGCCGACGAAAAAGCCACTTGGTTAATATATTTACGGATCTCGTCGGCCGTCATACCGATGCCATTATCAGTGACCGTCAAGGTTCTTCGCTCTTTGTCGATATGAATATCGACCTTATATTCATCAGCCAGCTTCAATCCCTCAATCAGATTGATATTCTGCAACCTATGGATAGCATCGACTGCGTTCGACACCAACTCACGCAGGAAAATATCTTTGTCGCTATAAAGCCACTTCTTGATGATCGGAAAGATATTTTCCGTGTGGATGGAAATGTTACCTTCTTCCCTGTTCGGCGTATCGGACATGGTCGTTTCTCCTTGGATTTGAAATGAAGCGAACAAAAAGACAAAATAAGACAAGACTGTTATGATGCTGAATAGTTACCAAATTTGAAAACATATCAACGATCAGTGAAAAAGGGGTGCCGCAATTACGACACCCCTTTTAATGAATTGACCAAATCAAGTATTTGACTAATTTTCCGTCAAGAAGTATCTCTCGTAAAAGTCTTCCAGTATTTTCAGATGACGCGACTCGTCTGCCAGCAGACGCTGGAACAGAGATGCCATGGGCGCACCTTCACAACCTTTCATCAGCCGCTGGTAGAAATCGATAGCACCCTTTTCCAGATGAATTGCGTAGGCAAGCGAAGTCCGTGCATCCGCATCAGGGGCAATCTCCTTCTGCTCATAAACGTAATCCAGATTCATGGTCGGCACTTCTTTGGTCATCTCTGTCGCGCTCTTGTCGTGACCTTCCAGCAGAGCCATTTCCAACTCGTTTTTATGGCTCAGCTCTTCAGCTGCCGCATCGCGCAAAATCGCTTTTGCCTGGCGATCCTTAACGATACGGATAGCGTACAAATAGTTACGAAAGCCCTCTTCTTCCATGACGATCGCTTTTTCAAGTGCAGCTTCATAGGTATAGCAGATACCTTCTTCAATACTCATTTTCTTTCTCCCATTCACTCAAATGTTCAATAAATGACGATGTAACCATGCTTCTCGGCAATTTTAGAAATCTCCAAAACATCTTCAATCTCGTAAATCGAACCGTCAAGATTGAAGGTATAGCCACCTTCCGGTTTCTCTTTTGCCAAGTTGACCAGATATTCAAAGCTTGCTGTTTTGATTGTTTCCATAATCCCACCAGAGTTGTGTTTGATGGCGTCGCAAAAAGTCCGCCCTCCGGCGTTGCAGCAGTTTTTCAGGATCTCGACATACCATATGTATGCCTTCGCCCC
>JADFVC010000053.1 GCA_015222355.1 Chloroflexota bacterium
CCACCAGGTTCTGCAGGTCAGGATGATGCCGTTGGCAACGGTGACCGATCGACTGCCGCGTACGGTGCGCGATCTCTGTCGCAGTAGCGGCAAAGAGGTTGAGTTTGTCGTGGATGGGGCTTCGATCGAACTTGATCGGGCTATTATCGAAGCATTGACTGATCCCTTGACCCACATGGTTCGTAACGCGATTGATCATGGCATCGAGCAGCAGGGACGGGTGCGGATCAAAGCCTGGCGGGAGCGGGATCAGGTGTTGATTCAGATCTCCGATAACGGTCGGGGGATTGATCTGGAAAAGATCCGACAGCGGGCTTTGCAGTGTGGTTTGTTGAGCTCGGTGCAAGCTGAAAACATCCGTGACTACGATCTTTATCAGCTGATCTGCCATCCCGGATTTTCAACCGTTAAGGAGATCACAGAAACCTCCGGCCGTGGGGTCGGGATGGATGTCGTTAAAACTGCGGTTGAACGGCTCGGTGGGATTTTGATGATCGATTCGGTTGCCGGCGAAGGTTCACGCATGACGATGAAGTTGCCCCTGTCAGTGGCGATTGTGCGGATGCTGCTGATCGAGTCGGCCGGAAGTTTGCTGGGATTGCCGATAACCCGGGTGCTGCAAACCTTGGAAGTTTCACCGGCAGAGGTTCGGACCAGCGGCAAACAATTGGTGATTACGTTACAGGGAGAGTTGCTGCCGTTGTTGTCGTTGCGTAAAATTCTACGGCAGCCGAAAGAGCAGGTCAAAAAGCTATTGTCGCTGGTCGTGACCGAAGTACTGGGTCGTAAAGTCGGCTTGGTGGTTGATCGTCTGGTCGGGCAACGGGAAGTTTTTGTCCAGAGTTTGCCCGCTCCCTTTGATCGTTTGCGTGGAAATAATGGCGGAGCGATCCTCGGTGATGGGCGGATCATGTTTCTGCTGGACCTTCAACCATTGTTGGAAAAACGCAGAAAAAAAGAGGCATAAATGCTATTGGATACCCTCAGCCAGTCTCAGCGCGAAGCGATTTGCCGCATTTCCCAGCAGGGGATGGAGCAGGCAGCGGAGATGCTTTCACGCCTGTTACACAAAACGATCCAGATTGAAATTGCTGATAGCTGGATGTCTGATCACCAGGCCCTGAGACAAAAGGGTGCGGATGTTTGCAGTATTTACATGGCTGTCTCCGGTGATTTCAGCGGTGGTTTAATGTTTTCACTCTCGCTGGATTCTGCTGATCGGCTCAGCAGCCAATTGTTGGGGCGATTGTCAGCTGACCTGTTTACGGAGCCGGCCAGTTCAGCCCTGAAAGAAGTCGGCAACATTATTGCCTCCTCCTTTCTTGCCAGCCTTGATAATCAGCTCGGTTTGCGTGCCATGCCTGCTCCGCCGATACTGTGTCGCGCCCCCATTAATGAGTTGCTGGACAGGTACGGTTCCCGCCTGGCGAAACCCTGCCTGATTGTCCAGACCTGTCTGAAAAATGCAGCGGAAGAAGAGGGGCCGATGCAAGGCGCTATTTACCTGTTTTCGGATTCGAGAACCATTGACCGGCTGGTTGCACAACTTTGATGGCGTTGCAAAAAGTCCGCCCTCCGGCGTTGCAGCAGTTTTTCAGGATCTCGACATACCATATGTATGCCTTCGCCC
>JADFVC010000054.1 GCA_015222355.1 Chloroflexota bacterium
CTCGCCAATTGACCCGCACCCGTATTCAGCGGTTGCTGGTGGCCATTTTGCTCGGGATAAAAAAGACCGAGGCGGTGGCGTTGCTGGAGGCCGGTCCCTGTTATCTGCATCTGCTCGGAACCAGTGAAAAAGGTCAGTGTTTCCTCTCTCGCAGTCGCAAATTGCGGCAACTCCCGCTGATCCAGAATTTTTCCCGGGTCCATTCTATCCTGAAGCGTTTTTACGGGGCGGGGAGCGCGGGGCATCACCTGGCCGTCCGGCAACTGGGCCTGGAGCTACGGGCGACACAAATCTACAGTCTGCTGTCGACGAACTGGTCGAGAGGGAACCGAAATCGGGATTTCTACGAGCCGCTCCGCAGGCTTTAAGGCGATTGCCGCAATCCTTCGATCAGGTTTTCCGCGAGGCGATTCAATAAAGTGAAATAGCTGTTCGGCTCGTTCGGCAGGTCGGCACCGAGCGGGTCGAGAATGCCGGTTTTTGCGTTACTTCCTTCGATCACCGTGGCCACCAGTCGCGGTTCGAATTGCGGTTCGCTGAACACGCAGCGGGCGTTGAGTTGTTTGATTTTCTGACGGATTTTCAGAATTCGTCTGGCCCCCGGTTTGCGTTCGGGATCAATCGTCAGGGAACCGACGGCATTGAGGCCGAAAGCTGTTTCAAAATACTGGTAAGCATCGTGGAAGACGATGTAGGGAGTATCCCGGACCGGGGCCAGCTTTGTCTGCAGTTCAGCGTGCAGCTTTGTCAGGCGCATTTTTAACTGTGTGCTGTTGTCTGCATACTGGGTCCGGTGTGCCGGATCGATTTCGCTGATTGCCGCTGTTGCCAGATCGACAATTCTGATCGCCAGCAGGGGATCGAGCCAGAGATGAGGATTTTTTTCCCCCTGCTCATTCATGGCAGGATGGGCAGCGTGATCTTCATGATGGCCTTCAGTCTCCTCGGTGTGTTCTGCTTTTTTATGCTGGTGAGTCTGCCGTTCCCAACCGCCTCCTTTACGCATCGGCAGTAAGTACGGCTGCAATTCCTTCGACAGTTCTATCTGCCGGGCCTCCCGGCCGAGGGTTGCGAGCGGTTTTTCCAGAAAACTTTCCAATTGATGTCCCACCCAGATGATCAGGTCGGCCCTTGCCAGAGCCCGCGCTTCTGAAGGGCGCAGCACATAGCTGTGGGGTGAGCTGCCCCCTTTGACCAGCAATTGCGGTTCGCCGACCCCCTGCATGACTCCGGAAATCAGGGAATGAAGCGGTTTGATACTGACCACCACTTGGGGCGCCGGTTGCTCGGCAGCCCAGCTGGATAGGCTCAACAAGGTGCAGCAGGCGGTCAAATAAAACAGCAGGAGCATTTTTTTCATGTCGATTCTCCAGAGGAAACAAGATGATTGATGTTTATGAAACGTTATAATATAACATAAGGAAAAATCAAGTCCCTATTGGAGCCTATTCTATGGCCTGCAGACCACAGATACCTTTTGCTTGTCGGAATCACGATCATCGGAACTGCATTGCCGATGCGCTGAGTATCGCGGAAAAACTCTGCCGACAGCAGGGGCAGCGGTTTACGATAGTCCGGCGGCGGGTGCTGGAGCTGGTCTGGCAACAGCACAAGCCGGTCGGCGCCTACGAACTCCTCGAAATGCTGCAGCAGAATGGAAGGACGGCGCCGCCGACAGTTTATCGGGCACTTGATTTTCTGCAGCAGATGGGCCTGGTCCATCGGATTGAATCGCTCAACGCTTATGTGGGCTGCACGCACCCGGGGATTCCGCACGATGGCCAGTTCTTGATTTGTGAATCCTGTAAAGCTCTGGTTGAACTGGACGCGGCATCGATCAGCTCCGCGATTGAGCAGAGTGCCCTGGAGTCAGGGTTCGAAACGCATCGTCAGACTGTAGAGATTCTGGGGCTCTGTCCCAACTGCCGAAAAGGAGATGCCGGTGCATGACCGTGGGCGGCTCATGAAATTAACCGATGTCAGCCTGACGCTGGGGCAGAAAACCCTGCTGGAACAGATCAGTATGCAGGTCGACAAGGGGGAAGTCGTGACCATTATCGGGCCGAACGGCGCCGGGAAAACCACTCTGATTCGGGTGGCCCTCGGCTTGTTGCGCCCCAGTCGCGGAACGGTTGAGAAGAAACCTGATATTGCTATCGGCTACATGCCCCAACGTCTGCATCTCGACCCGACGTTCCCCCTTTCAGTCAAGCGATTTCTTGCTCTAGCAGGAAAGGGGCAAGCGGAACGGGCATTGTCTCTGTTGGAAGAGGTGGGAGCGGCCTATGTGTATGATTCTTCGCTGCAGAGCCTCTCCGGTGGTGAGCTGCAACGGGTGTTGCTGGCCCGGGCCCTGATGCGCGAACCGGATTTGCTGGTCCTCGACGAGCCGGTGCAGGGGGTGGATGTTCACGGTCAGGTGGAGCTCTACCAGCTGATTACCCGCATCCGTGATCAGCGGCAGTGCGGTGTGCTGATGGTCTCCCATGACCTGCACCTGGTGATGGCTGCAACCGACCGGGTTGTTTGCCTCAATCGGCATATCTGCTGTAGCGGCAGTCCTGAATCGGTGACCGCTGACCCTGCTTACCTGAAGCTGTTCGGGCCTCTCGCGGTGCAACATCTGGCTGTCTACACCCATGATCGCACGCATCGTCATGATAGCTGTCTCGGCGGCAAGGAGAGAACCCATGCTCGATGATTTTATGCTGCGGGCACTGGTCGGCGGCTTGGGTGTGGCGCTGGTCGCCGGACCGTTCGGCTCATTCGTGGTCTGGCGGCGGCTGGCCTATTTCGGGGATACCCTGGCGCACTCGGCGCTGCTCGGTGTGGCGCTCGGGTTTCTTCTCGAGATCAACCTGACTCTGGGGATTCTGGTGGTCTGCCAGTTGCTGGCAATCCTGCTCTTTTTCAGCCAGCGGCAGCGGCAACTGGCCAGCGACACCCTGCTCGGTATCCTTTCCCACGGAGCGCTCTCATTGGGGCTGGTGGCACTGGCCTTTATGGAGGATGTCCGGGTTGACCTTGTTGCTTACCTGTTCGGGGATATTCTGGCGATCGGAACGGCCGATCTCGGTTGGATTTTCGGTGGCGGCGGGCTGGCATCGGTCGGCTTGCTTTTCCTCTGGAAGCCGCTGCTGGCAATCACCATTCATGAAGACCTGGCGCGGGTCGAAGGGGTGCCGGTCGATCGGATCAACTGGGCCTTTCTCGCCCTGATCGCCCTGGCCGTGGCAGTGATGATGAAGGTTGTCGGGCTGCTGCTGGTGACCTCGCTGCTGATCATCCCGGCGGCGACCGCACGCCGTTTTGCCGCGACCCCGGAAATGATGGCTCTGCTTGCCAGTCTGATCGGTTGCCTGGCGGTCGGCGGTGGTCTTTACGGCTCCTTTTACTGGGACTCCCCGGCCGGCCCCTCAATCGTGGTTGCGGCCTGCATGCTCTTTCTTCTCGGGTTCCTGGTGCCGAAGCGATTGTAGATCACCGGAAATTGTAACTGTTCAGCACAGTACAAAAGACAGTCATTCCGGCAGGATTTTAGCCGGAATCCAGACTTTAGAAGACAGAAAGACTGGATCCCCGATAGCAGCACTCGGGGATGACAGGCGTTTTTTCTCCTGATCTGATAATGCTGAA
>JADFVC010000055.1 GCA_015222355.1 Chloroflexota bacterium
AATGTCTGAAATAAAAGAAAAACAAGAAACTGGCCGTACACCGTCGATGTTCGCTTCCTTACTGGTGGTAGGCTTCATGATCACTCTGATTATGGCCTCGGTGATCTTTTTCGCGGACGAAGTGGCCGATGGTCCTCTGAGTGATTCGTATTGACTGGCTACCGTTCCGTTGACGTTTGCTCCATGTCGTTCTATGAAAGCCCGGAGAGCCGACGAAACATCCATTTCTGGCATAAAAAAAAACGATAAAACAAGGAGATTGTAAAATGAGTAACAAATTTGATATCGTGATTGACAACGGCCGGGTCATGGACCCGGAAACGATGTACGACGTCGTTTCCAACGTTGGTATCAAGGATGGCAGGATCGCCGTCATCACCAGGGAAAAGATCAGTGGCAAGGAAACCATCGACGCCACCGGGCACGTGGTAGCTCCGGGGTTCATCGACACCCACTTCCACTATCCCCGGCCCATGGGCTACAAATTGGCACTGCGCGATGGCCGGACCAGCATCATGGACCTGGAGTTTGGCACCCTGGGGACCTATATGGACCAATGGTACAAAGATCGAGAGGAGACAACCCAGGTGAACTATGGAGCGGCCAGTTGCCACGAGCTTGCCCGGTCCCTAGTTCTTGACGGTGCAACGGCTAACGATGCCCCGGAAGCCGTCAAAACCCGCGGCGCCGGGAACGGGTGGTCCACGAAACAGGTAGATCTGGAAGAAGGAAACAAAATCCTCCAGGTTATCGATGAGGGATTACAGGCTGGTGGTCTCGGTATCGGTTCCACCCTCGCATACATGCGCGACGGCGTGTCCGCCCGCGAGGTATTTGAACTGCAGAAGCTAGCTGGCCTCTATGGCCGTCAGACAGGTTTCCACTTCCGCTACACCCCGGGGACCGAAGCGATGGAGGTAAACGGCATCCAGGAGATGTTGGCCAATGCGGCGGCGCTCGGTGCGCCGGCCCTGGCCTGTCACTTCAACAACCCCGGCTACAATCTCGTCCATGAGCTGCTGATCCGGATGCGCGCCCGCGGCATGAACGTCTGGGGCGAGGTATATCCCTATAGAGCTGGCTCTACGGCCATCAATGCAGTATTCCTGGAACCGGAATACTGGGTCAAAAAGATGGGCTACAAGTATGAAGAGACGTTGCAGGATGTGCTGACCGGTGAATGGTACACCCAGCAGACGCGCGAAGAAATGCTCAAGAAGGAACCGGTCCGGCTCGTGATCATCTACAAGATGCCCGAATCAGCCATCATCGACTGGCTTAGGATGCGGGGAGTATCTATTGCCAGCGATACCATGCCCATACTCGCTGATTGGGTCACCTGGGACACACCCTACGAGGACCTACCCAACAGTCATCCGCGGGGGGCCGCTAGCTATGCAAAGACGCTTCGCCTGGGTCGGGAAAACGATATCCCCTTGATGCAGAATCTCGCGCAGCTCAGCTATAACTCAGCCAAGCCCCTTGGCGATATGGGACTCAAGGCGATGCAGGAACGAGGGCGTATGCAGGTAGGAAAGATCGCCGATATAACGGTCTTTGATCCTAAAACAGTGACTGATAATGCCACCTACGCGAAAGGGACGCTTCCCTCAACTGGCATTCCCTACGTCGTGGTAAACGGTACCATCGTGGTCAAGGACTCGCAGGTGCTCAAGGATGTGAATCCCGGCCAGCCGATCCGGTTTGAGCCAGAGGCCAGAGGCCGCTTCGAACTGCTCAGCGTCGAGGCATGGAAGCTAATCTACACGGTTTCTTCGGTGGATCCCGGCGGCACGGAACCGTATGGTGTGCACGGGATCGATTGTTGCTGAAAAGGTGGGGTGTCGGGAGCGGCGAAAGCAACCTCGGGTTGCCATCCACCCCCGACACCCACACCCCATCCCAAGCCGCCACAAAGATATCTAATTCACGATTGAATGGAGACTAATCAAATGAATAAGTCAGAAGTTGAGAAAACCGAAGAGACGGGCCGTACACCGTCGATGTTTGCTTCCTTACTGGTGGTAGGCTTCATGATCTCCCTGATTCTGGCCTCGGTGATCTTTTTCGCGGACGAAGTGGCCGATGGTCCTCTGCAGGTAAGCATGACCCTGGCCACCCTCTTTGCCCT
>JADFVC010000056.1 GCA_015222355.1 Chloroflexota bacterium
AGTCTTCTCTGCGACTCGCCAGTTCACACACCTGACGCAGCTGCTCGGCACGAAAAGGCTTGCTGATAAAGTCGACAGCTCCTTTGGTCATCAGCTCTTCAGCCATCTCCATAGAGCTGTGTGCCGTCATGATCACAACCGGTTGCTGCGGTTCAATCCGCAAAATCCGTTCAAGAATTTCCGGCCCGGACATCCCCGGCAACATGACATCGAGTAAAACCAGATCGTGGCGCCCTTTCAACCAGGCCGCCAACCCGGAAGCCCCGTCTGAAGCAACCTCTACTATGAATTTGTTGCGCAGAATCCTCTTAACCAGTTCGGCGTTGTCGGAATGATCTTCGACAACCAACAGTCGCGGCGACAACAGGCTCGAAATTGAACCGGCCAGACAGGTTTCAACCAGTTGCGGCAGTCGCTCAAGAGAATCGGAAGAGAGAAGATGGTTCATCCCGAACTCACGGGCCGTAATCTGGGTAATCCGCTCACACCAGCTGTTGGTCACCAGAATAATCGGGATATCTCTTTCGCAGCGATAGATACCGGAACGGATAATGCGGGCAAGGCGCCAACCGTCCAAGTCACCGATGGAAATATCCATCACAACCAGTTTCACAGCCACCGACTGCAAAATCTTAAGTGCCGTCAAGCCGGAATCGGCCTCGACGACTCCATGCCCCGATCCGGACAAACTTTCACGAATCGCTCCGCGCAGCACAACATCGCAATTTACGATTAAAATTTCAGCAGTTGCAGGCAGCATAAAGTCTCTCTGAGAAACCTTTTCAGAAACATTCGGAGTGAAACCAAGAGATTAGACACCAGACAATAAGGGAACACTTATTAACACATAAAAATCATCACAGTCAACATGCAACTATCAAAAAAAAACAGGTGTATAATAAAAAAAGCTAACAAAATAAAGTCGTTAGCGGGCATAAAACAATAAAGCACCTTCATTCGTCAATCAAGCACCGATCCTACACTCGATTGTGATAAATCATTCTTAACGGGCAAATCCAGACTGAATTTTGTTCCGACATTAGGAACCGAATCAACCCTCATGGTCCCACGATGATTTTTGGTAATAATAAAGTAGCAGATCGACAATCCCAGCCCCGTCCCCTCTCCTACCTTTTTCGTCGTAAAGAAAGGCTCAAAAACTCGCCTCTGGGTCTCTTCATTCATTCCCGTGCCGTTGTCTTCAATCTCTATGGTTGCCGTTTGATTTGCATACCTGGTTCGTAAAACAAATCGCGGCTGATAATCAACCACTCCAGACGTTGTTGCCCGAAGCTTTTGCAACTTCTCCTCCATCGCATGCGCACCATTCATCAGCAGGTTCAAAATGACCTGTTGAATCTGCACAGGATTGCAATTGATCAGAGGCAAACCCTTGTCGTATTCGCGCTGAATCTCCACAAAGCGAAAATCGAACTTTCTTTGCAGACTGAAATTACTTGCAGCAAGTTCAACCGATTTATCAATCAATCCAGCCAGGTCACTACTTATCCTGGAGGAGTCCTCACGACGACTGAAGCTGAGCATGTTCTCGATCAGCTGAGCGACACGTTTTCCGGACTCCATCACCGCATCGAGCAACGTATTCACATCCCGACTCTGCAGATAATGACTCAGTGACGTCATATCGAGATCTGCCGCTTCGGCCGCAGCACGATTGGCTGCTAAATGTTCGCTCAGTCGATTGCGAACCACTTGGATATTCTGCAAAACACCCGCCAAGGGGTTATTGACTTCATGTGCCATCCCGGCAGCCAACTGGCCCAGCGAAACCATCTTTTCCGACTGAACGATCCGCTCCTCCATCAGAACCCGTTCAGTCACATCATCGAGACGGATAACCGCACCGACAACATCAGATTCAAATAGCGGATAGATCGTGATATCACAATAGCAGTTTTTTCCCCCATGCTGATGCGGCACCGTGGATCGTTTTCTGATATCCCCTTCAGCCAAGGAAAGGCGTACCTCATCCATTTCACTGAAATCGGGCCACACCTCATCCAAAGGCCGCCCCTGCGCAGCGGCGGCGGTGATACCGCTCAACTGTTCCGCCCCCTGATTCCAGAGCGTAACGTAACCAGACTGATCGACTCCGACCAGCACGGACGGCATTGAATCGATAATGTTTCCCAGTAAATTACGCAGCTGCTGCAGACGGTCCATACGGTCGGCAACCTGAGCATTACTGACAATATAATCTTCGCGGCGGGTGGCAAGTTCACAAACCGTGCGCAGTTCATCCGCCCGAAACGGCTTGGTCACAAAATCGGCTGCGCCGCTGACCATCAAATTTTTGGCAACATCCATTGTCCCGTGTGCTGTCATTATCACCACCGGCTGACCAGGATTGATCTTCATAATCCGGTCCAATACCGTCGTACCGGACATTCCCGGCAGCATGATGTCGAGCAGCACCAGATCATGGCGCCCCTCTTGCCACGCTTTCAACCCCGATTTCCCATCGCCGGCGAGCTCCACATCAAAACGCGGCTGAAGGATTTTTTTCACCAGCCGGGCATTATCTTCATGGTCCTCAACAACCAGGACCCGGCGCCGCCCCAACCCCTCCGTCGGCGATTTCAGACAGCTCTGAACCAAAGCTGGCAGCCGCTGCCGATCCTCAAAAGCCAGCAGATGATTGATACCGAAATCACGGGCAGTAATTTCCGTAATCCGCTCACACCAGATACGGGTCACTATAATAATCGGCAGTGTGCGCCCCCCCCGACAGATTCCGGAACGGATAAACCTTGCCAGCCGCCAACTGTCAAATTCGCCGATGGCGATAGCGGTGACCACCAGATCGACAGTTGCGCGCTGCAGTGTTTCAATCGCCTCGAGTCCTGATGCAACCTCGGTTATATGAAGATTTAAAGGCTCAAGCAGACGACGTAATTGAACACGATCATCAAGAACTGAGTTAACCAACAACAGATGAGGAACTCTCTCCATGATCAAATACCGCTATTTTGGAAGAAAATAGAAAAATTGCTCATTGTATAAAACCGAATTGATAACGTGTAGAATACAATCTACCGAATTAAGGTAGATTTATTATTAAACTCATTCTGTAACCCATCAACAGGCTATCGTCAAATGGAATCTCAACGCCTCAACAAAAATGAATCAATGCCACAAGCTGACTTGCCTATCGCACCACTCTTACCGCACCTGCTGCAAACATTGGCTCACCAAGCAACCGTCATCCTGCAGGCACCGCCGGGAGCGGGGAAAACCACCGGCGTCCCCCTCTCGCTGCTGGAAGCAGAATGGTTGACGGGAAAATCGATCCTGATGCTCGAACCGCGCCGATTGGCAGCAAGTAATGCTGCTCGTTTTATGGCCCGGCAGCTCAATGAAGAGGTCGGACAGACAGTCGGCTACAGAATCCGTTATCAGCATGTGGTGTCTTCTGCAACCCGCATTGAAGTGGTCACCGAGGGGATTCTGACCCGTCGC
>JADFVC010000057.1 GCA_015222355.1 Chloroflexota bacterium
GTTATGAGTGCAATGAAAAAACGGGTTTTTAGATGATTTTTCACGCTAAATTTCTGGTAAAGCGCACCCTCCCCTGATCAGGCGGCCGCAAGCCGAGCGACTGGGGACCCGCTGGCTCGCTCCTGCGAGCCGGTGGGGATTGGAGCGAACCTGTTCACGGCAGAACGCCCCCGTTTTGGGGGCTTCAGCAAAGCCGTTAGGCGAGCGTAACCGTGGCAGGTGGCAACCCTCGCAAAATTAATTGACAATGGTGTGACACCCATGTATATTTCCTCGAAACGACAGGAGGTCTCATGCCAATTGCAGAAGGTAAAAAAAGATATTATTTAACACTCGATCAGGAAAGCATGGATCGCGCACAGGAACTTGTTAAAGAGCTGAGGCTCCCTCGACAGACCGTCTCTCTGGTCATTGATGAATATTTACGGACAGACCTCGTTCCCCGACTGACTGATATTCTCGAGAAGAAACGTTCTGGTGAACAGCTTTCATTTGGTGAAATGTTTATCTCTGTTGGAAGCTCCAACTTAGTAACAACTGGAGATCATCGGGGGGAAATGGTCGAATTTCATCTTGAAACCGATCCAGAAGGAGAAAAACCGGTTCTGGTTCCAAAACCAGTAGATGAAAACTCTTAACAGAGTTGACTATGAAGGCAAATCGATATTACGATTTGAAAAATTAGAATTACGGTAGCCATATCTACCAATAATGGTAACGCCAATTACCACGAATGGTAGGGAAAACTTGTAAACATTAGAGAAAAGCCCCCCAAAGCGCCAACTTTGAGAGGCTTTAAAAGGCGAAACCCCAGAGCGCCAACTCCGGGGTTTCAATGATCAAATCCACCACCGTTTCAGGGGTTCAGGGGATTTTCTGTGATTGTATTGTGTAAGCTGGGAGGTGTCAACTCCTCTCCCTGCCCTATCACATTTACATTAAAACCATTCTTTACGTCCTATAGATTATGCGACGTTGCGTTCAGCAATTGGATTCAACCCAAGACACAAAAAAGCCGGTTCCTGAAATGGAACCGGCTTTTCGCGTTGTAATGGTCGGGGCGAGAAGATTCGAACTTCCGACCCCGTGCACCCCATGCACGTGCGCTACCAGGCTGCGCTACGCCCCGTCAATCTCAACGCGTCGCGGATTATCTTGTATTTACCGTTGCTTGTCAAGGACTAATGGCGTCGGAGAATCATTGCTGGCGCCGGTCGATGACCCGAACAGCTTTCCCCTCATGACGCACAATAGTCGATGGTTCAACCAGTTTGACCTTGGCACTCACTCCCAGGACCGAGGCCAGTTTCTTTTCAGCCTCAACGACAAAGGTCCGTTGCTGCTTCATCTCATCAAAGAAGATCTTCTCATTCACCTCAATCTGAATTTCCAGGCTGTCGACATTGTTGATTCGATCAATAAACAGTTGATAATGTGGTTCAGTTCCTTCGATCTGGAGCAGGACTTCTTCAATTTGGGTTGGGAAAACATTAACCCCTTTAATGATCAACATGTCGTCACTGCGGCCACGGGTTTTCTCCATGCGTGCCAGGGTGCGCCCACATTCGCAGGTTTCATAATCAATTCGTGTGATGTCGCGTGTCCGATAACGGACCATTGGGAAAGCCTGCTTCGTCAAGCTGGTCAACACCAACTCACCAACGTCACCTTTCGGCAGCACCTGACCCGTATCCGGATCGATAATCTCCGCAATAAAATGATCCTCGGCCAGATGCATGCCTTTTCGACAAAGACACTCTCCGGCAACCCCCGGTCCCATAATTTCAGAAAGACCATAATTGTCAGTGGCGATGATATCGAGCCTTTGTTCAACCTCGGCCCGCATCTGCTCACTCCAGGGCTCGGCACCAAACAAGCCGACTCGCAGGGCCAGTGATCTTGGATCGATCCCCTGTTTTTCCATGCGATCCGCCAAAGTCAAACCATAGGAAGGCGTGCAAACCAAAGCGGAAGAGCGATAATCCTGCATGATCATCAACTGCTTGTCAGTATTTCCTCCAGACATGGGGATCACTGACGCCCCGATCGCTTCGGAGCCATAATGCAGACCAAAAGCCCCGGTAAAAAGCCCATAACCGAAGGCAATGTGTACGATATCTTCATTCGTTACCCCGGCAGCGGTCATAAAACGAGCAACCAGTTCGGTCCAGGTCTGGATATCCTCCTTGGTATAACCGACAACGGTCGGTTTGCCAGTCGTTCCGGATGAGGAATGGATGCGGACAACATCACGCATCGGCACAGCGAACATGCCGTAGGGGTAATTTAGCCGTAAGTCCTCTTTGGTGGTGAAAGGAAGTTTGCCGAGGTCTTCAAGGGTCTGCAAGTTCTCAGGTTCAAATCCGCAATTCTTGAATTTGTTCTGGTAACAAGGGACATGAGTCGCGACGGAATGAAGAGTGTGCTGCAGGCGTTGCAGTTGCAATTTCAACAACTGTTCACGCGGCAAGCATTCAGCGTGCTGATTCCAGATGGCCGGTTGGTGATCCATAAATCTCATCTATTAAGTTATGTTTACGCCATTAACCTATTGTTAAATAGAGGTTATTTGTTCGCCCTTGAGAATTTTGACTCCATTCCTGGTCAGCGCGCTGATAGCCTCATCAATGTTGTCGAAACGGAAGATAATCACCGCGTTGTCGCCGGAACGCTCGACAAATGCGTACATGTACTCAACGTTGACATTGTTTTTATCGAGTATTTTCAGGATGGAGGAAAGTCCTCCGGGCTTATCGGGAACCTCAACACCGATAACGTCGGTCTTACTGACAGTAAAATTATGCTCACGTAAAACCTGCAACGCTTTCTCGGGATCCTTAATGATCAAACGCAGAATGCCGAAATCAGAGGTGTCCGCAAGTGAAAGTGCTCGAATATTAATGCCTGCTTCGCCGAGAATCCCGGTCACTTCAGCCAGGCGGCCCGATTTATTTTCAATAAAAATCGAAATCTGTTCAACTTTCATCGTCAGTCCCCTTTTCTCTTCAGGATTCTTTTTGCCGATTATCAATAACCCGCTGGGCTTTACCTTCGCTACGGGTAATGGATTTAGGTTCAACCAGGCGAACCTTACAGGTCACGCCAAGCAAGTCTTTGATTTCTTTGCGAATTTTATTTGCAAGGTGCTGTAATTCCTTAATTTCATCAGAGAAGCTCTGCTCATTGACTTCGACTTGAACCTCAAGGGTATCAAGGGTCCCTTCACGCTCTACAATCAACTGATAATGAGGCTCAACACCCTCAACATTAAAAAGAACCGACTCGATCTGACTCGGGAAAACATTGACACCACGGATGATCAACATGTCATCACTGCGACCACTGAGTCGTTCGATGCGGGCGTGGGTCCGGCCACAGATACACGGCTCCTTGATCAGGCGGGTAATATCGCGGGTCCGATAGCGAATCAGAGGTATCCCCTCTTTGGTAATGGTTGTAATAACCAATTCACCCTTCTCGCCGACCGGCAACACTTCTTCGGTTTCCGGATCAATGATTTCCGGAATGAAATGATCTTCCCAAATATGCAGGCCGTTTTGCGCTTCAATACATTCAATTCCGACGCCCGGCCCAAGAATTTCAGAAAGACCATAAATATCGACAGCTTTGATATTCAGCTTTGCTTCAATCTCCTGGCGCATTTTTTCGCTCCAGGGTTCAGCCCCGAGGATCCCGACCTTTAACTTCAGGCTCTTGATATCGATCCCCTCCTCTGCCGCCACTTCCGCAAGGAAAAGGCTGTATGACGGGGTACAGGTCAGCACGGTCGAACCGAAATCCTGCATGATCATCAGCTGTTTCTTGGTATTGCCGCCGGACATCGGAATAACCGATGCGCCAACCCGTTCAGCACCGTAATGAGCGCCAAGTCCACCCGTGAAGAGACCATAACCATAAGCATTATGAATAACATCCCCCTGGTGGGTCCCGGCGGCAACAAAAGAGCGCGCCATCAACTCCGTCCAGGTCTCGATATCACGGCGCGTGTAACCAACCACGGTCGGTTTGCCAGTGGTGCCGGAGGATGCATGGATGCGGACAATCTGCTCAAGCGGCACGGCAAACAGGCCATAGGGATAACTGTCCCGCATATCCTGCTTCAGGGTAAAAGGCAGTCGCTGCAAGTCATCGAGACTTTTGATATCTGCTGGTGAAATGCCGATTTTTTTATAGGTTTCCCGGTAAAAAGGCACCGTCGCATAAACCCGCTCCAGCGTTTGTTGCAAGCGCTTGAGTTGCAGTGATTCAAGCGCTTCACGCGGCAGGGTTTCAAAATCATCATTCCAAATCATTTACACCTCCACAGCAGGAAGTTTATATGTTACAGCCAAGCGCAAACGCTTTCAGATTAATCTCGAGCAATCGCTCAGGGACCATTTTTTTGAGTGCTTGCAACCAAAGCGCCTGATCAATATCGAGAATTTTCGACAGAGCACCCAACAAGACCGTGTTGACCGTCTTTGCGTTACCAGCTTCCAGAGCCAAGTCCAGTCCATTAACAACTATCGTGGCGGGAAACTTCTTACGGATCTCTTCAGCCAGATTTTCCGGGTATTCCCGTTGACCAAGGGCAACAGAGGGAGGAGCTATTTTCAGATTATTGACGACAATCTGTCCGTTTTTTCGCACGAGAGGTAAATAACGACAGGTTTCCAGGAGTTCGAAGCTGAATAATATATCAACCTCCCCTTCCGGAATGATCGGGGAATAGACCTTTTCACCATAGCGGACATGCGAAACCACGCTGCCACCACGCTGTGACATGCCGTGAATTTCATTCTTTTTCACATCCATCCCAGCCATCAGCATGACCTCGGAAAGCACTTCACTGGCGAGCAGAATCCCTTGCCCGCCGACCCCTGCCAGCAGAATATTTTTTACGTCACTCATGGCTATTTACACTCCACAAAGGCATCAAATCCGCAGGTCTGCTGACAGACTTTACAACCGACGCAGAGGATCTTATCAATGTTTGGTTTTTTCTTTTCTTCATCCCAGGTGATCGCCGGGCAACCAAGGCGCAGGCAGGCTTTACATCCCGTACACTTAGCGTGATCGACATACAGCGGAGTACGGCGCTCCTGGTTGTCCCGAGGAACCAGCACACAGGGGCGCGTGGTAATGATGACGGACACTTCCGGCCGGGCCATCTCTTCACGGATCGTTTTACGCGTCAGGGCGATATCGTAAGGATCGATCACTTTGACATGCTGCACCCCGACGGCTTGGCAAAGTTGTTCCATATCGATCCGGTAAGTCTTCAGCTCGTTAAGCATGTAACCCGAAGTCGGATTTTCCTGGCGACCGGTCATCGCGGTAATCCGGTTGTCGAGAATGATAACCGTTGCCGCCGACTGATTATAGACCATATCCATCAGGCCGTTTATGCCGGTATGCAGGAAGGTTGAATCACCAATCACGGCGACGACCTTGCGCTGTTCCTCTGCTGAGATGACCTTACTGATTCCAGTGGCGTTACCGATACTGGCTCCCATACAGACGCAGGTGTCCATGGCCGAAAGCGGCGGCATAAACCCGAGGGTATAACAGCCGATATCGCCGGTGACATAGGCCTTGGCACGATTCAATTCCATGAAAACACCACGGTGCGGACAGCCGGGACACATGTTCGGCGGACGTGGCGGCAGCTCTGGAGAATTGTCTTCGGACGGTGATTCTTGACCGAATAGCCCCTTTTGGATACGACCGGGAGTCAGTTCACCACAAATCGACAATTTATCTTTGCCGATTACTTGTATCCCCATCGCCCTGACTTGATCTTCAATAAAAGGATCAAGCTCTTCGACAACGTAGAGAGTTTCATAATTCGTAGCGAAATCCCTGATCATCTGCTCAGGCA
>JADFVC010000058.1 GCA_015222355.1 Chloroflexota bacterium
GAACTTTCCTATAAAAGCCCCGTGGATCGTCACCTCTTTGCGCACGATTTCCGCCACCGGTATCACCGGCCTGGCCAGCTCATCGTGGCCAAACTGCAGGATTTTGCCGCCGCTGCGGACGAGCTCGATCGCCTGGGGCAGCAGAGGCCCCACCGCCTCAACCACCACGTCGGCTCCGCCCCGTGTTTCTCTCTGCACCACGGCTGCCAAATCCTCCTTAGCGGGGTCAACAACGAGATATGCACCGCAATCCCGGGCTGCGCTGCGCCGGTACTCCGAAATCTCGGATACGATAATCTTGGCGGCGCCGCAGGCTTTCAAAAAGGTTGTGAACAGCAGACCGATGGGACCGGCACCGAGCACAACCACCGTGTCCCCGGGCTGGACCTTGAGCTTTTGCGTGGCACTGACGATACAGGCCAGCGGTTCGGCTAAAGCGGCGATATGGGAGGGCACTTCAGGATCGATTTTAAAGAGGGCGTGGGCCGGTACAACCACGTAACCGGTCATGGCGCCGTCTGAGAAAATACCGATGGTTGCACAGTGCCCCGGTTCCGCCGATGTGTACAGGGGAATACAGCGGTCCGGGTGCCCGCTCTTGCACTCTTCGCACAGCCCGCAGCCGGGATGCGGATCCACCAGTACCCTGTCGCCCACACTGAACTCCGTGACCCCCTCGCCGACTTCGGCGACCTCCCCGCTAAACTCGTGGCCTAAAATAATTCCTTTGGCGGCGGGATGGGCCGGCGGGACCTGAAGAATATGTAAATCCGTGCCGCAGATACCTACGCCGGTTACCTTGAGCAGCACATTGCGCTCTTTCGTTAGCTCAGGCCTGAGCCGCTCTTTCAGCGCAAGTTTGCCGTTGCCCTCAAATACAGCTGCTAACATCGCCTTCTCCTCTTGTCTGCAACAGCTCGCATTTTTTATCTCATTTTGCCTTGAATATCTTTGCAAAGTAGTATAGACTATAATGCAAATTGCTGTCAAGCTTTTTCAGCTTTTTTTTTAACGAGGTATTATAAAAAGCCGAGGACCTTCGCCTATGCCAATAACCATGCAGGAAATCGCTCAAGAATTGAACGTCAGTGTGTCCACCGTGTCTCGGGCGCTCTCAGGCCATCCTGGCAAGGTTTCCGAGGGAACAAAGAAGGCCATCCTGGACCTGGCCGGCAAACACGGTGTTCAGCGAAGAAAAATCGTTGGCAAGAATGTAGCCTTTGTCATTGACAGAGAGTTGTTCAATGTTGGCAGCAGTTTCTACAACAGCGTTATTTCCGGAATCGAAGCTGAACTGATAAAAAACAGATACTATTTCCAGTTCAATTCAGTGGACAGGAAAAATTTCGACATGAAGAGTATTAACCTCAATTTTCCGGACATCGTCGGGGTGATCTTTGTTGGATTCTATCATGACGACCTGGTGCTGGAGCTGAAAAACAAGGGAATTCCTATTGTTCTGCTGGATTACCATTTACCTACAGAGGATATCGACAGCGTCCTTATCGATAATACCGACGGCATCCTGAAAGCCTGCAGATACCTTGCAGAGCTCGGTCATACCCGCGTTGCCTATATCTCAGGGGATAGGGTCCAGAGTTCCGCTGAGGAACGTCTTTTCGGGTTCCGACGGGCCAAGGAGCTGTTCGGACTGCTGGATGACCCGGCACTGCTCGGTGAGTGTAATGGAAGAATCGATCAGGCCCATAAGGTGATGAATAAAATAATGGACAGCGGCATCAACCCCACAGCCGTGGTAACCCACAACGATGTGTTCGCCCTCGGGGCGATGGATGCCCTCAAGCAGCGAGGCCTCTCCGTGCCGGCAGATATCAGTGTGATCGGCTTCGACGATATCACCCTAGCCCGGGAGATCGTACCAGCTCTCACAACGGTACGGGTTCCGAAGCACATGATGGGGGTTATGGCCGTACGCAGGC
>JADFVC010000059.1 GCA_015222355.1 Chloroflexota bacterium
CACCTTATTACAGGTTATTTTCTGAGTCAATTTCAGCAATGAGCTGAGTGGTTTTTTTTCTGAGCAGGTCTTCACTGTCGAGACCAATGGTTGCGGTGAGTTGTACCAGAGCAAAGAGGACCTTGGCCAGTTCATCTTCTAACACCGATTTCATCGCTTGATTACCGGAGAGTGAAGGGCGTATCCGGTGGAGTTGCAAGATTATTTGATCAACCAGTTCGCAGGGGGAGAGACATGGGAGTGTTTTTGCAGCTTTAGATGCTCTTTTTAAAGCTGGACGAGTTTTGGGCAGGCGTTGCGCCAGTTTGTTTGATTGGCCTCGCGCCGCACGCTCCTGTCGTTTTATTTCTTCCCAGCGCTGTTCTTGTTCAGTGTGAGCGGCGTCTGAAAAAATATGCGGATGGCGGCGGATTAACTTTTGACTGATTGATTGTGCGACATCGGAGAGTGAGAATTCGTTTCGTTCACTGAAAATCTGTGCTTGAAAAACGACCTGAAGCAAGAGGTCGCCAAGTTCATCGCAGATTTCCCGAGGCTCTCCGTTATCTATCGCTTCCAGCAGCTCGTAGGTTTCTTCCAGGATATGTTTTTTAAGGCTCTCAGGCGTTTGTTCGCGGTCCCAGTGACAGCCTTGCGGGGAACGGAGTAACGCCATAATGGCAACCAGGTTTTGAAGGGCATCTTGCTGGTTTTCAGCAGCCATTTGAGAAGTCCTTTTGCTGGGATTGAAGGTATTCAAAATCGTGCGTCTTGGTCACTGTCCATGGTATTAAATACCGTACTTATCAATAGCATTTTTCACGCGAAAAAAACTTGCAAATGACCTTATGGTGAGCTAGTAAACTCGCTGTTCTCTGTCGAATATGACAGCCCTTTTCCCTTGACATGGTTGAAGCACTCTTTATAATGTTCACTTTTGCTCTGGAGCTGACCGTTGCGTCTCAGGTTGCAAGATATAGAAGATGGTCCTCTGAAAGAAGAGCTTTATTGCTCACCATCCGAATTTCCTGTTTTGCGGGGGATGGAAGAGCGCCATGAAGCCCGTTTTTGTGATCCGCTTTTTTTTCAGCTGCGAGTTCAGAAATCCGGACAGATTGTTGAAGTAGATGGTCAGCTGACTGCTGAAGTAGAGCTTTCTTGTGGTCGCTGTTTGCAACCTTATGAGCAACGGATTACGGGAGCTTTTTCCCTGACATTTACTCCTCACCCTAGTGCCGAGGAAGTTCTCGATGGTCATGAAGGGGATGAGGTTGAACTGGAAACTGATGAGCTCGGTCTGGTTTATTATCAGGACGATTTCATTGATCTGCTGCATCCTTTGCAAGATCAGCTGGTCATGGCTCTACCGATCAACGCACTCTGCAGTGAGGATTGTTTGGGTCTGTGTCCGAAGTGCGGTGCTGATCTGAATCACGAGACCTGTGATTGCGTTAAAAAGCCATTTAATAATAAATTTTCCGCGCTGGCCGGAATCAAATTTAATTCATCTGAAAATTAGGGATACGCAGGCATTTGCCTGATCCATCAACATGACGCTGAACGTGGATGTTCGGTTGTAAGGAGATAATCAAAATGGCAGTACCTAAAGGTAAAATTTCCAAGTCGAAAAAAAATATGCGGCGTGCTCACGACGCCGTTTCTGCTCCCGGAATTTCCATCTGTCAGCAATGTCAGGAGCCTAAGCAGCCGCACCGCGTTTGTGCTAACTGCGGTACCTATAAAGGCAAAGAAGTCATCAGTAGCGACGAAATCTAGATCGGTTCAGATTGAATATGGTGTCGAAGATTGCTGTTGATGCAATGGGTGGGGATAATTCACCGGTTGCGGAAATCGCCGGAGCTGTCGCTGCCTGTCGGCAATGGGGCTATGAGATTATTCTCGTTGGCGATACTGAGAAAATTGCCGCGGAGCTGAAAAAACATCGCACTGAAGGTTTGGGGTTGCGTATTCATCATGCCAGTCAGGTTATCGGCATGGAGGACTCGGCTTCTGATGCTGTGCGAAAAAAGAAAGACTCTTCAATTCGGGTCGCTTTCGATCTGGTGAAACAGGGGGAAGCTGACGCGGTGGTGAGTGCCGGAAATTCCGGTGCCATTATGGCCGCCGGAATGGTCGTTCTGCGCCGCGTTAAGGGGATCGATCGTCCGGCAATTGGGACCCTGATACCGAACCTGAAGGACCAGACTATGGTTCTTGATATGGGTGCCAATGTTGAGTGTAAGCCGAATAACCTTTACCAATTTGCGGTTATGGGGAGTCTCTATGTTGAGCATGTTCTCGGCAAGGTAAAACCGCGTGTCGGACTTCTCTCTAACGGTTCCGAGGAAAAAAAGGGGAACGAGCTGACCCGTGAAACCCATCTGCTGCTTAAAGATTCTTCTCTGAATTATATTGGTTATGTCGAGGGTGGAGACGTTTACAATGGTTCCGTCGATGTTGTCGTTTGCGACGGCTTCGTCGGCAATATTCTTCTCAAGGTTTCAGAAGGCCTCGCTGTGGCCGTCGGTACCATGCTGCGGCGTGAAATTCAGAGTCGCTTCTGGGCCAGGGTGGGTTATCTGTTGAGCCGACCGGCTTTTAAGTCATTTAAGCGGAAAATCAATCCCGCGGAATATGGTGGTGCCCTACTGCTCGGGATAGCAGGAACCGGCGTTATTTGCCACGGCAGTTCCGATCCTGTGGCCATCAGCATTGCTATCCACCAGGCGAGTGAATTTGCCAAGATTCGAATAGAGGAACGGTTGGCAGAATTTTTCTGATTGCTTGTTTGTGCAATGCTATTGGATCTCTCAGATTAAGGAGAAACAGTTATGATAGCTCGTGTTATTGGAACAGGATCTTATCTTCCGGAAAAGGTGCTGAGCAACTTTGATCTGGAAAAGATGGTTGAGACGAATAATGAGTGGATCATAGCACGTACCGGTATTGAGGAACGGCGCATCGCCGCCGACAATGAATCAACTTCGGATATGGCAACCAAGGCCGCACAGCGTGCTTTGGAGATGGCCGGAGTATCAGCTGAAGAGGTTGATATGATTGTCATGGGGACCATTACCGGCGATCATCCCTGGCCGGCGACTGCCTGTATCGTTCAAGCTAATCTTGGGGCTAAAAACGCCTATGCTTATGATGTGTCAGCAGCTTGTAGTGGTTTTCTTTACGCATTATCCGCTGCCAGCGACTATTTGACCTCGGGGCGTGGTAAAAAAGCTCTGGTCATCGGTGCTGAAGCCATGAGCCGGATCGTTGACTGGACCGATCGTAATACCTGCGTCCTCTTTGGGGATGGTGCCGGGGCTATTTTGCTTGAAGCCCAAGAGGGTGAGTTCGGGGTGCTTTCCTGTCATCTGTATTCTGACGGCAATTACTTTGACCTGCTTTATCAACCGGGGTTTGGTACTAAAGTTCCTGCATCCATTGCCGGAATTGAGGAAAAGCTACCGTATCTGAAAATGCAGGGTAACGAGGTTTTTAAGATCGCGGTTCGTTCCTTGACGGCTGTTTCCAAGGAAGCGCTTAAAGCGAACGGGATGACCAGTGAAGATGTTACCTGGTTTGTCCCTCACCAAGCTAATCTGCGTATCCTTGAAGCAGTGACCAAACGCCTTAAGCTTGTCGACGAGCAATGCTTTATCAATGTCAATAAATACGGGAACACCTCCGGGGCAACCATCCCGGTGGCCCTCGATGAAATCAATCGCCAAGGGCGGTTCAATGAGGGTGATCTGATCCTGATGGCCGCTTTTGGTGGCGGCTTCACCTGGGGCTCTTCGATTATTCGTTGGTAAGCGCGAAATTCAGACATACGTTGTACACGGGGCAGTAACAGATGATTGCATTTTTGTTTCCAGGCCAAGGTTCTCAGTTCTCCGGAATGGGGAAGGATCTCGCTGACAATTTCACTTGCGCAAAGCGGGTTTTTGAAGAGGCTTCCGACTCGCTTGGCTTTGACATCGCAGCCATGTGTTTCAGTGGCAGTGAGGATGATCTCAAGCTGACGGCAAATACCCAGCCGGCCATCTTGACGGCCAGCGTCGCTGCTTTACGGGTTGTCGAGCAGGAAACCGACCTCAAGCCGACTTTTGTTGCCGGCCATTCTTTAGGGGAATATTCGGCACTGGTGTGCACCGGGGTGTTATCGCTGGCGGATGCGGTCAGAACCGTTCGGCAACGAGGGACTTTTATGCAGCAGGCGGTTCCTGTCGGCGTTGGTGCTATGGCGGCGATAATGGGAATCGAAGGTCCCGACCTTGAGCAGCTCTGTTATGATGCTGCGGAAGGTGAAGTCGTTTCCCCGGCTAATTTTAACAGCCCCGGACAGATCGTCATAGCGGGTCATGCCACCGCGGTTGAGCGCGCCATGACCCTGGCAAAAGAGCGTGGTGCCAAGCGTGCGCTGTCATTGCCGGTTAGCGCGCCTTTTCATTCCTCATTGATGGCACCTGCTGCAATTCGTCTGGATACAGTCCTGTCTGAGATCGCGATCGGTGATTTTACCTGCCCGGTGGTCGGAAACGTTGAAGCTGCACCTTATCAGGAGCCGGAGCGGGTGAAGCCGTTGCTGGTTGAGCAGGTCTGTGCTCCGGTGCGTTGGGAGGAGTCGGTACTGAAAATGCGGGAACTCGGTGTCGAGCGTTTTGTTGAGATCGGCCCCGGCAAGGTGCTTTCTGGTTTGGTGAAAAGAATTGCCAAAGGGACTGAGGTTCAAAATGTTGCTGATGTTGCCAGTCTGAAGAAGCTGTAATTGATGTAAGTCTTTAAAAAACTTGCTTTATTGTTGCATGTCAGCATATAACTTTTCGCATAATGAAGGAGATGGAACATGGTTCAGGATAAAGTTGCCATTGTGACCGGTGCATCAAGAGGGATTGGCCGCAGCATTTCCCTCGCCTTGGCAAGTCAAGGGGCAAAGATTGTTGCCGTTGATATCGATCTTGAGGCAACCGAAGCTTTTGTCGCTGAACTTAAAGCTCAGGGGACTGAGGCGATTGCCGTGCCGGGGAATGTCACAGTGGCTGCTGACGTTGAGACCCTCTTCAAGGTTGCCAAGGAGGCCTTTGAGCGTGTCGATATTCTGGTGAATAACGCCGGAATTACTCGTGATGCCCTGCTGCTGAGAATGAAGGAAGAAGACTGGGATGCGGTCCTCTCAGTCAACCTCAAAGGGGCATTCCTCTGCAGTCGTGCTGCTGCCAAACTGATGTCGAAGCAGCGCAGTGGGCGGATTATCAATATTGCTTCGGTTGTCGGTCAGATGGGGAATGCAGGACAGGCGAATTATTGTGCGAGCAAGGCCGGCTTGATGGGCTTGACCCGCTCTAACGCCCGAGAACTGGCAAAGCGTAATGTGACCGTTAATGCGGTCGCTCCAGGCTTCATTGCGACCGCTATGACTGATGCACTCCCTGAGGAAAAACGGCAGGAACTGGCAGCTCAGATTCCCTTGGAGCGGCTTGGCTCTGCTGAGGATATTGCCCACGCGGTACTTTTTCTGGCATCGGATCAGGCTGGCTATATCACCGGCCAGGTTCTGGGTGTCAACGGCGGTATGTATATGTAAACAAAAAATGGCTTTCAAATAGCCTAAACCACACAGGAGGAAAGCAAATGGCTTCTATTGAGGAACGTGTAAAGCAAATTGTTGCCGAGCAACTGGGTGTTGACGGAGATCAGGTCACTTCTGATGCCGCATTTATGGATGATCTGGGCGCAGATTCTCTTGATACTGTTGAGCTGGTTATGGCTCTTGAAGAGGAATTTGATGTCGAAATCTCCGACGAAGACGCAGAGAAAATCCAGAAAGTCAAGGATGCTGTTGAGTATATCAGTAAGGCTTCCTGATTGTTTTGGTGGTGTCGGACTTCTTCCGGCACCACCGTTTTATTTCCCGCCATATTCAGCAGTTTGTTGTTAAGCTGAGCAATAAATTATTCAACTAATGAAAGAGATATTTATGCGTAGAGTTGTGGTCACCGGTGTCGGTATCGTGTCTCCCCTCGGGATCGGTGTTGAAAAAAACTGGACAGCCATTACCTCTGGACAGTCCGGTTTGGGTCTGATCACCCGGTTTGATGCTGCAGACTTTTCGAGTCAGATTGCCGGGGAAGTGAAAGATTTTAACGCGGAACTCTATATTGATAAAAAAGAGATCAAGAAGATGGATCTTTTTATCCAGTATGGTCTGGCTGCCGCAACGATGGCGTTGAGTGATTCCGGCCTGGAGATCACTGACGCAAATGCTGAGCGGGTCGGTGTTCTGGTCGGCTCCGGCCTTGGTGGTTTGCCGGCCATTGAGAAGTACCACAAAGTCATGCTCGAACGCGGTTACAAGAAAATCTCTCCGTTCTTTATCCCGATGCTGATCATCAACCTTGCCCCCGGCCATATTTCGATGAAATTTGGTGCGAAAGGGCCGACCCTGTCATCTGTCTCCGCCTGCGCCACAGGGACTCATTCGATCGGTGATGCCTATCACATGATCGCTCGCGGCGATGCCGATGCCATGTTTGCCGGGGGGACAGAATCAACGATCACTCCTTTGGGAGTTGGTGGTTTCAACGTCATGAAAGCTTTGTCGACGCGTAATGATGATCCACAAGCTGCCAGTCGTCCGTTTGAGAAGAATCGAGACGGTTTTATCATGGCCGAAGGTGCCGGTATTCTGATCCTTGAGGAATACGAAGCTGCCAAGACCCGTGGTGCCAAGATTTACTGTGAAGTCGCCGGTTACGGGATGAGTGGTGATGCTTACCACCTGACCCAACCGGCTCCTGGCGGTGAAGGGGCAGCACGTTGCATGAAGATGGCGCTCAATAATGCCGGATTAAACCCTGAGGATGTCGATTATATCAACGCTCACGGTACATCCACGCATTTCAACGATCTCTATGAAACCATGGCGATTAAAACTGTCCTGGGTGAGTATGCCAAGAAGGTCATGATTAGCTCGACCAAGAGTATGACCGGCCATGGCCTTGGTGCGGCCGGTGGTATTGAAGCGGCTTATCTGGCGCTGGTGTTGCAGAGAGGCGTCGTCCCTCCGACCATCAACTATGATGAGCCTGATCCTGATTGCGATCTTGATTATGTCCCGAATGAGGCCCGCGAAGCAGTTTGCCAGGTGGCCTTATCGAACTCTTTCGGCTTCGGTGGGACCAATGCCACCCTCGCTTTTCGCAAGATCTGAGGTGCGAGATGATTGCTGTCGGAAGTGACCATGGTGGCTATGAGCTGAAGCAGGCGGTTTGCGAGTATCTGAAAAGTCGGCAAATTTCCTATGAAGATTACGGGACCTACGACACTGAATCGGTTGATTATCCCGATGTTGCTGCCAAGGTTGCCGATGCTGTCTCAAAAGGGGTGGTGAAAGAGGGAATCCTGATCTGCGGTACCGGTATCGGCGTGTCGATTGCCGCGAATAAATTCCCCGGTGTCCGGGCGGCATTGGTGCATGATGCTTTTACCGCGCAGATGGCACGTGAACATAATAATGCCAATATTCTGGTGATGGGTGGTCGGATCCTCTCTGCCGCAGAAGGTGCCAGGTTGGTTGGGATCTGGTTGGATCATCAGTTCGAAGGTGGGCGGCATCAGAATCGTTTGTCGAAGATATCTGCGACTGAGCAGAAATAAACGGTTAACAATAAACGGGGTAGCGATGAACTGCCCCGTTTTTTATAGAACAGGAGAAATGAGATGGTTGCTTCAAGGCTTGCTGAATTTGATCCGGAAATTGCCGAAACTCTGCGCGAAGAAACCGAGCGTCAGGAATACACCCTCGAATTTATTGCCTCGGAAAACTTTGTCAGTGAGGCTGTGTTGGAAGCACAGGGCTCGGTACTGACCAATAAATATGCTGAAGGGTATCCGGGTAAGCGTTATTACGGCGGTTGCGAGGTGGTTGATGTCACTGAGCAACTGGCCATCGACCGGGCGAAAGAACTGTTCGGTGCCGAACACGTCAATGTTCAGCCCCATTCCGGTTCTCAGGCTAATATGGCGGTTTATATGGCGGTTTGCCAGCCTGGTGATACCGTACTCGGAATGAATCTGGCGCATGGTGGTCATCTAACGCACGGCTCACCAGTCAATTTTTCCGGTAAGCTCTATAACATTGTGCCCTATGGGGTGAAACCGGAAACCGGCATGATTGATTATGAAGAAGTTGAGCGCTTGGCGAAGGAACATCAGCCGAAGTTGATTGTTGTCGGTGCCAGTGCCTATGCCCGTGAGATCGATTTTCCGGCCTTCCGGCGGATTGCTGATGAGGTTGGCGCTGTCGTTATGGTTGATATGGCGCACATTGCCGGACTGGTTGCTGCCGGTGTTCACCCCGATCCGGTGCCTTACGCTGAATTTGTCACAACCACCACGCATAAAACCCTGCGCGGACCGCGCGGCGGGATGATTCTCTGTACGGAAGAATGGGCCAAGAAGCTCAACAGCAATATCTTCCCGGGGATCCAGGGTGGGCCGCTGATGCATGTCATTGCGGCCAAGGCCGTCGCATTAAAAGAAGCGTTGTCGCCGGAGTTTAGCGAGTATGCACAGCAGGTGGTTAAAAACGCTCAAACCCTGGCAAACGAACTGATTGCGAAAGGTTATAAGTTGGTTTCAGGCGGGACCGATAATCACCTGATGCTGGTCGATTTCACCGGCACTGAATTGACCGGTAAGGTGGCCGAGGCAACCTTGGAAAAAGCTGGGATTACCGTGAATAAGAATGCGGTTCCTTTTGATCCCCGTTCTCCATTCGTCACCAGCGGAATCCGCATCGGGACTCCGGCAACCACCACCCGTGGTTTGAAAGAATCTGAAATGCTCAAAGTTGCAGCATGGATCGACCGGGCGTTGAACAATATCGATAACGAAGCAGAGCTGGCCAAAATTCGTGCAGAAATCAAGGAGCTCTGTCAAGCGTTTCCCTTGTATGCTCATCGCTTGAAATAGGATTCAGTATGGAACGGCCAAGCTGGGATGAATATTTCATGCAGATCGCCGTACTGGTCGCCAGTCGTTCGACCTGTCTGCGCCGCCAGGTCGGTGCGCTCCTGGTGAAGGAGAAGAACATTCTGGCGACCGGTTACAACGGTGCGCCGAGCGGCATTACTCATTGCGATGTCACAGGCTGCTTACGTGAGCAGTTAAAGGTCCCCTCCGGTGAGCGGCACGAACTCTGTCGCGGTTTGCATGCCGAGCAGAATGCGATTATTCAGGCCGCTCGGCATGGGATCAATATTGCTGGTTCCACCCTCTATTGTACCGATTCACCATGTATCATCTGCAGTAAAATGCTGATTAATGCAGGTGTCGGTGGAATCGTTTTCAAGCGGGGTTATCCTGATCAATTATCACTGCAGATGTTGGATGAGGCAGGAATTTCCCATCAGCAGTTTCCCGTTGCGGAGCAGGTATGAAATGTCCCTTTTGTCAACATGATGATACCAGGGTTGTCGATTCGCGTTTGGGAAAAGAGGGGAATAACGTACGGCGGCGGCGTGAATGCCCGGCCTGCGAGCGACGTTTTACCACCTATGAGCGGGTTGAAGAAATTCTCCCCTGGGTGATTAAAAAAGACGGACGCCGGGAGGCATTTGATCGTTCTAAAATTATCTCCGGGATGCAGCGCGCCTGTGAAAAAAGACCGATTTCGGTTGAGCAGATTGAAGAAATGGTCGATCAACTGGAGCGGAGGTTCCAGGAATGCGGCGATAAGGAAATTGCCGCAAGCTTGATCGGTGAAGCGGTTATGGATAGCTTGCAGGTAGTCGATGAGGTTGCTTACGTTCGCTTCGCTTCGGTTTATCGACAGTTCAAGGATATCAACGAATTCATGGTCGAGTTGACCGACCTGTTGAAGCATTCTAAATAAAGCAGGTTCTAAAGATGTTTTTCAGCCGGAATATATTAGTGCCCCGTGCGGCTAATCCTGTCTTCTAATTCTGGCCCTTTTCGGCGCTG
>JADFVC010000060.1 GCA_015222355.1 Chloroflexota bacterium
CTGCTGAGTGGTTTGAAGATGATTATGTCGTCGACCCGGTTGAGAAATTCAGGTCGGAAACTGCGCCGCAACTCCGCCTCGACCTGCAGCCGGACCGATTCCGGAATTTCGTCGTCGCGAATCCCTTCCAGCAACTGCGGTGAAGCAATGTTCGAGGTCATGATGATCACCGCATTCTTGAAGCTGACGGTCCGCCCCTTGGCATCCGTGGCATGACCATCATCGAGAATCTGCAGCAAGACATTGAACACATCCGGATGCGCTTTTTCGATCTCGTCAAACAGAATAACCGCATACGGCTGCCGCCGCACTGCCTCGGTCAACTGCCCACCCTCTTCATAGCCGATGTAACCGGGAGGGGCCCCAAGCAGTCGGCTGACCGTATGTCTTTCCATATACTCGGACATGTCGATGCGGATCAGGTTCTCTTCGCTGTCGAATAAGGCTTCCGTCAGTGCCCGTGCCAGCTCGGTTTTTCCAACCCCGGTCGGGCCGAGGAAAATAAAGGAACCGATCGGCCGCCGTGGGTCCTTGACCCCGGCCCGCGCACGGATCACCGCATCGGCAACCCGCTGAACCGCCTCGTCCTGCCCGATCACCCGCTGGTGAAGAATCTCATCCAGTTTCAGCAGTTTTTCCCGCTCGCTTTCCACCAACCGGGTCAGCGGTATCCCGGTCCAACGGGAAACGATCTCGGCAATCTCTTCTTCGGTCACTTCTTCACGCAGCATTTTTGCCGTATTATCCGTCTGCTTAAGTTGTGTTTCCTGAGCTTTCAGCTGCTGTTCCAACTTCGGCAACGTGCCATGTTTAAGCTCGGCAGCCCGATTGAGATCGTAGGCTCGTTCAGCCTCGGCAATCGCCAACCGCAACTGTTCAATCTCTTCGCGCAGTTGCTGCACAGAGCGGATACCCCCTTTTTCCAGTTGCCATTGTGCGGACAGGGCAGCATTCTGTTCTCTCAGGTCAGCCAGCTCTTTCTGCAAGCATTGTAACCGATCATGGCTGGCGGCATCTTTTTCCTTCTTCAACGCCGCCTCTTCAATCTCCAGTTGCATCAGCCGCCGCGTGATCGCATCCAGTTCGGCGGGCATGGAATCGATTTCGGTGCGGATCGTCGCGCAAGCCTCATCAATCAGATCGATCGCCTTGTCGGGCAGAAAACGATCGGCAATATAGCGATGACTCAGCTCGGCCGCCGCAACCAGGGAATTATCCTGAATCCGCACCCCGTGATAGACTTCGAAACGCTCTTTCAGCCCCCGTAAAATGCTGATGGTCTCTTCAATATTCGGCTGCTCCACCAGCACCGGCTGAAAACGCCGCTCCAGAGCCGGGTCTTTTTCCAGGTACTGGCGATATTCATCCAGAGTGGTCGCGCCGATACAATGCAACTCACCGCGTGCCAGCATCGGCTTGAGCATATTCCCGGCGTCGATGGCCCCTTCACTCTTTCCGGTCCCGACAATGGTATGCAGTTCGTCAATGAACAACAGAATCTGCCCCTCACTGTCGTGGATTTCCTTGAGGACCGCCTTGAGACGTTCCTCAAATTCACCCCGGTATTTGGCCCCGGCAACCAAGGCACTCATATCGAGGGAAAAAACCGTCTTGCCTTTCAAGCCTTCGGGGACGTCGCCACGAACAATCCGGTGAGCCAGACCTTCAACAATGGCTGTTTTACCAACTCCCGGTTCACCGATCAGCACCGGGTTGTTCTTGGTCTTCCGGGAGAGAATGCGAATAATCCGACGGATCTCTTCATCACGACCGATGACCGGGTCGAGCTTACCGTTCTTCACCTCTTCAACCAGGTCACGGCCATATTTTTCCAGGGCCTCGTACGTCTCTTCCGGATCCTGGCTGGTGACTCGCTGATGGCCACGGATCTGCGTTAACCCCTGTAACAGCTTATCTCGATCGATCCCCAGCTGACGTAATAATCTCCCGGCGGCGGTCCGCTCGTCTTCAGCCACCGTGGCGAGCAGCAGGTGCTCGACGCTGATGTACTCGTCTTTTAACTGTTTGGCTTCTGCTTCCGCCTGCAACAGCAGGTTGCTCAAACGACGACTGGCGTACAGCTTGCCGCTATCGGCACCGGGGCCACTGATCCTTGGTCGCGATTCCAGGTCCTTGCGCAATCCGGCAATGAGCTCGTCATGCGGCACCGCCAGTTTCTGCATCAACCGTGGGGTCAAACCGTCCTGCTGTTCGCAGAGCGCCAAGAGTAAATGCTCACCGTCAATTTCAGCATGACCGAAACGAAGAGCCAAAGCCTGTGCTCCCTGAAGAGCTTCCTGAACTTTTTGCGTGGTCCGGTTAAGATCAATCATCACTCACTCCTGTCTTTCGATTTTTTGTAACTATTCAGCAAGATGTGCTGGGGATGCCCATGGAAAGGGTGTCTGTCGCCCGGATGGCGACAGTCAAGCCCCAGGGATGGGTTCATGCGGCCCTTGGAATGGGC
>JADFVC010000061.1 GCA_015222355.1 Chloroflexota bacterium
GTCGGGCGATGCCTGGAGCAAAACATCCCCTTCACCGTAGGCACTGATCATCGGCAGCTCACTGGCAACACCGGTCAGGATGCGGTGCCCTTCCAACTCGACAGCGTACGACATGCCGAATAGTTGCAAAGGAATCCGGTTGGGGTTGACAACATGCAGGCCGATCTCAAATTTCGGCACAACACTGCTCGCCGGCAGCACCCGGAAACTGCTGACCGTCACGGTCGGTTGCTCAAAATCTGCTCTCAGGGTTGCACAACCGGCCAACCCGATAAATAGCAGCCCGAGCCAAATAAATCCTCTGGTTTTTCGCATCTGCATCCTCTTTTTCTATACTTTTATCTGATTATCCGCTTCGCTCCAGTAGACTCCACTGCAAAAGCAAATATTGACCACGGACAGGGGCGGGACAAATGCAGAACTTATCTCACGCAGAGGCGCGGAGGCCGCAGAGAAAGACTGGTCTTACCCCAAGCTTTATGATTTTCCTTGCTCCGCGTTCTCTGTGTCTCAAGTAAGCAGAGCGAACGGGCGTGCGACGGGTTGTAGGCTTCTCTGATTTCAGGTTTTACGTCCCGCCCCTGTCCGTGTTGGTCCGTGGCTAAACCAGTTTTTTTGGTTTTGTTTTGCTTCCGGCCAATCAGAGCCAACTTGAGTAAAGCAGACAACCAGATACTTTTAATAAAGATAGGCCCGACGCAAACGCAGCTCCAAGCGCCCCGCCAACCAGGAACAGCTGTAGGTTAGCAAAAAATAGAGCAGAGTGACAGTGATCCAGACTTCAAAGGTCAGGTAGGTGGCAGCCATCAGCTCCATTCCCTGAAATGTCAGCTCCTGGATCGAAATGATCGAGACGATGGCTGAATCCTTGATCGTCGAGATCGCCTGCCCGGCGAGCGGCGGAATCATCCGCTGAAAAGCCTGAGGCAGAATGATGTGGCGCAGCAACTGCCGGGGCCGGCAAATAGTGCACGCTGCTCCGTAACCAGTGCGGTGCGGCCGCCAGCTGTTCACTGATCTGCAGCAGCGTATTCAGACGTGGTATGTGCAGGCGGCTCAGCTGAAAGATCGCGATTCTCCCGGTCAGGAACAAGTAAAGTCCGGCTGTTGCTTCTGGATATACTGCTGATGATACTCCTCTGCACGCCAAAATGGCCCGGCAGGGGTGATTTCCGTCACAATCGGATCGGCGAATTGTCCGGAAGCCGCAAGGGCGACCTTCGATTCCTCTGCCAACCGACTCTGCTCATCGGAGTGAAAAAAGATCGCCGAGCGATACTGGGTGCCGATATCCACACCCTGACGGTTCAAGGTGGTCGGGTTGTGTTTGCTCCAGAACCTCTCCAGCAACTGCGGATAACTGATCACCGCAGGATCGAATTGCACCTCGACAACTTCGGCATGACCGGTTTCACCGGTACACAGTTGCGGATAGCTTGGGTTCTCCGTATGACCACCCATATAACCGACAGCTGTTTCCTTGACCCCATTGAGCGGCCGAAAAGCCTCTTCGACACCCCAGAAACAACCCGCAGCAAACGTCGCCCTGTCCATAGACTATCCCCGTTTCAATAGCTGCTGACCGACCCAGTAGCGAGAAAATTGCAGCGCAGTCCGGCCGCAGCGTTTACTTTTATCATGTGACCACTTAATTGCGGCCGCGTGTAGATCCTCGCTCCATTCCGGTGGAAGCTGATTCTCTGCAGATAATCTTGCCACAATCTGCTGCACCAGTTCCAGATACTGATCCTGAGTAAACAGGTGGAAAGGCACCCAGAGACCAAACCGATCCGCCAGAGAACTCTTCTCTTCCACCCCCTCACCGGCATGCAGCTCATTGTTGACCATCTTGAAACCGAGGTTATCAGTTTCATACTCCGGGAGCAGGTAGCGGCGATTCGAGGTGACATAAAAGCGGACATGTTCCGGGGCGGCATAAACGGAGCCGTCCAGAGCACTTTTCAGCATTTTGTAGCTTGATTCACCGGCCTCAAAGGAGAGATCGTCACAGAGCAGGATAAAACGATAATCCTGTCCCTTGATGGCAGAAAAGATATCGGACAGGTAGACCAGGTCATCCTTATCGACCTGGATCATCCGCAGCCCGGTTTCAGCATAGCGGTTGAGCAGCGCGCGCACCAGGGTCGACTTGCCGGTTCCACGGGTGCCCCAGAGCAGCACGTTGTTCGACGGGTAACCAGCGATGAACTGACGGGTATTTTCCTCGAGGATCTGCTTCTGTTTGTCGATGCCGAGCAGGTCCTCCAGTTGCACCGGATCGAGGTCGTCAACCGGTTCCAGATACCCGGCAAAGGAATGCCGCCGCCAGTTGGCCGCCCAACTCCGGCTCCAGTCGATAACGCCGACCGCCTTCGGCAGTAATTGCTCGACCGAGGACAGGACCCGCTGCAGTTGTGCTTTCAGATCTTCATCGTTAAACATTGTGTTTCCTGTATGTTTATATATCGTCGAGAAATCAGAACCGTACCGGGCGATCACTGACCCGCCGCTATTCCTGGTAAATTCACCATCAGATATTTAGTTTGCAAGGATAAAATCACATCATCCGCAATGCCAGCAGGTTGATAAAACCGATCAGAAAACCGAGTAGCGCACCAAACAGGTTGATGTATTTGAACTGCTCTTTCATGATCCCCATCAGCAATTCTTCAACCTGGAGCAAATCGAGGCTGTTGACCTTTTCCTCAACCATTTTACGCACATTGAGGGTTTCAACCAGACGCGGGGCTTCTTTCTTTAACATTTCTTCCACCAGTTGGCAGAGCGCATTTTCCAATTCCAGACGCAAGTCTCCGGGAAGCTTTGCCGACAGCAACCCAAGCGGTTTTCGATAAATCCATTCCTCGCACTGCTCGGTCAAAATAATTTGGAAGGCATCACGGGCTTCGGCGGAACGCAGCAGCTCCAGCAACTTGTCCGCCAACTGTTCACGACCCCGTTCGAAGCCACCTTCCGGCAGCACGGTCTGTAACAGGTTATCGAAGGAGCGGTCCTTGATCCGGTCGACAGCGCTTTCGGTCAGGATCAGTGCGGTATCGACCGTCCGCCGGGACTGGATGGTTCCTATCACCTGGGCCCGAATAAACTGACGAACACCGTTGACCTTTTCATAAGGCAGTTTTTCCAGGTAACTGGCCGGAGAACGATCCAACAGCCCGTCAACCCGTTCCCGTAACAACCTGGCCAGTTGCTGCTGAGTTTTCTCCTCTTTTAACCAACCGGCAATCTCATCCCCGGCTTTGTCGAGGAATTCCGGGATCTTGTCATAGATTTTGTTCAGATCCATAAAGCTGCTGAGCAGCCCGGCTAATCCGCCGAGAGAATCGAGGAAGGAATCGATCGCGGTCTTCCCCTTTTCCACCAACCGACTGCGAAACTGGGGGTCGTAGAGCATACCGCCGAACTTTTCCACCAGGGGCGGCAGCTCTTTTTCCAGTTGGACCAGGAGTAATTCCACCAGATCCTTCGGCAGGATTTCCCGCAAGGGGCGGTCATTGGCCAACAACTTTTCCGTCTTCTGATCGACATAACTGCCGACGACCGCGGCAATCTTGGGCGACTGGAAAAATTCGCCGTACTTGCCATCCAGATGCAACTGCAGAGCACGGTAACGTTCCGGGGTCA
>JADFVC010000062.1 GCA_015222355.1 Chloroflexota bacterium
GGCCCGACAGCCGACTTCATTTTCTTTGAATCGCAAAGAAAACGAAGCAAAAGAAACTCTTTTTTATTACTGTCGCGGGTTTTCACAGCTTTGTTGGAGATTTCGGTTGTTTTGAACGGTTTTGCGTCATTGATGTAACGAAAAGCAAAAGGCCCCAACGAAAAACAAGTTTTTCGAATGGGTTAAACGGAAAAGGTTGTGGGGGCAATGAATCGGATGAGCACGCAGAACCGATTTTAAGCCCTGCATAAAAGGGTTGATCCGTTTGCCAGCGGAACAATCGAAGAAACGTTGCACCAATTTAACCCATGCGAACTTGTTCGCCTGGGGCCTTGCGGTTTCCGGTGGGTCGGAGCCGATTTCTTGTATTTTTCTGCACCGAGTGTAATTGCCACCAAAACCTGGCGACAGAAATAAAAAAGCCATTTTTTGCTTCCTTTTTGTTGGCTTGGACAAAAAGGAAGGCGTCTGGCGGGACGCGACCCGCCGGTTTTCAGATACTGCTGAATAGTCTAAAGAGAATTTTAAGTCATCAGGAAGATCATGATTAATATCATCGATTATGAAATGGGCAACCTGCGTAGCGTCGAGAAGGCCTTCGAAAAGCTCGGTTTCGCGGTGCGTGTCAGTGCCGATCCGAACGATATCGTAACCGCCGATAAAGTTGTCCTGCCGGGAGTCGGCGCCTTTCGTGACTGCATCCACAACCTGCGCGAAGGCGGCTTCGTTGGTCCGCTGCTGACGCATGTCGCTGCGGGCAAACCGTTGCTCGGTATCTGCGTCGGTATGCAGATGCTTTTTGACGAAAGTGAAGAGTTCGGTCGTCATCAGGGGCTGGGTCTGATTCCGGGCAAGGTCGTCCATTTTCCTTCCGGAATGGTAGAGGGGGGCGAACGGCTCAAGGTGCCGCATATGGGCTGGAATAATATCAACATTAAGAAGCGGTCACCGTTGTTTACCGGAATCGAGGACGGCAGCTTTGTCTACTTCGTTCACTCCTACTACTGTGCTGCCAAGAATCAGGTCGATGTCGCTGCCAGCTGCCGCTACGGTGATGTCGAGTTTTGTGCCTCGGTCTGGCGTGACAACATCATGGCCACCCAGTTTCATCCGGAAAAAAGCCAAACCATCGGCCTGAATATTTTCAAGAATTTTGGAGAGCTATAAATGATTATTCTCCCGGCTATCGACCTCAAGGAAGGCCGCTGCGTCCGTCTGGAGCAGGGCTTGATGGATAAAGACACTGTCTACAACGACGATCCGGGCGCCCAGGCGCGTATCTGGCAGGAGCAGGGGGGCGAGCTGCTGCATATCGTCGATCTCGACGGTGCTTTTGCCGGAGTGCCGAAGAACCGGGATGCGATCAAGGCGATTGTTGATGCCATCGATATTCCCTCTGAACTGGGTGGCGGCATTCGTGACATGGCGACCATCGAGGCCTATCTGGAGCTTGGTATTGATCGGGTGATTCTCGGTACTGTGGCCAAGGAAAACCCGGCCCTGGTCAAAGAAGCCTGCGAGAAATTCCCGGGACAGATCGTCGTCGGTATCGATGCCAAGGACGGTTTGGTGGCGGTGCGCGGTTGGGCCGATGTGACCGAAAAAAAAGCCATCGAGATGGCCAAAGAGATGGAGGGCTTCGGTGTCGAGGCGATCATCTACACCGATATTGCCCGCGACGGCATGATGCAGGGGCCGAACATCGAGGCGACCAAGGCATTGGCCGAATCGATCAATATTCCGGTGATTGCTTCCGGCGGCCTCTCAACGTTGGATGATATCCGCCGTCTGATCGCTATCGAATCCTCCGGAGTGACCGGGGTGATTACCGGTAAGGCGATCTATTCCGGTGCCATCGATTTGCGTGAAGCGGTGGCGCTGACCAAGGTAAAATAAGAGGTACGCAATGCTGACCAAACGAATTATCCCCTGTCTTGATGTCAAAGACGGCCGCGTCGTCAAGGGTGTCAATTTTGTCGGCCTGCGCGACGCTGGCGACCCGGTCGAGGCAGCTGAGGCTTACTGCGAGCAGGGTGCCGATGAGCTGACCTTTCTCGATATCACGGCCAGTAGCGATAAGCGGAATATTATTCTTGACATCGTGGCCAGAACCGCAGAGCGGGTCTTTATGCCGCTGACTGTTGGTGGCGGTGTGCGCGAGGTAGCTGATATCCGCAACTTGCTCAACGCCGGGGCCGACAAGGTTTCGATCAATACCGCCGCGGTACAGCGTCCTGAATTTGTCCGTGAGGCCGCTGAGCGTTTTGGCAGCCAGTGTATCGTCGTGGCGATCGATGCCCGCCGGGTCGCAGGTTCCGATCCGCAGACCTGGGAGGTCTACACCCACGGTGGGCGCAACCCGACCGGGATTGATGTCATCGAATGGGCTACGCGGATGGAAGAGTACGGTTGTGGCGAGATTCTGCTGACATCGATGGATTGCGACGGCACCAAGAACGGTTACGATATCGCCTTGACCCGCGCCATCAGCGATGCGGTGGGGATTCCGGTGATTGCTTCCGGAGGTGTCGGCAATCTGGAACATATCCGCGAAGGGCTGGTCGAGGGCGGGGCCAGTGCCGCGCTGGCGGCATCGATCTTTCACTTCAGGGAATACACCATCGCCGAGTGCAAGGAATATCTCAATCAGCACGGTGTGCCGGCAAGAATCTGCGATTTCGGAGATTGACATGTCTAGTTCTGAACAACCCACACCGGGGGCAGCTTCCCTGAAGTCTGATGCCGATATTCTTGAGGCGGTCTATCAGATCATTCTGGAGCGCAAGCAACTGGCCGACGGCGAAAAATCCTACGTCAAGTCGTTGTTTGACAAAGGGTTGGACAAAATTCTCAGTAAGATCGGGGAAGAGGCAACCGAGACTGCCATCGCCGGCAAAGGGGGCGACAGGGATGAGGTGGTCTACGAGGTTGCCGATCTGTTTTTCCACGTCCTGATTTTGCTCGGCTATTATAATCTGCCGCCGGAGAGGATTTACGCTGAGTTGCGGCGGCGTTTCGGCTTGTCCGGAATCGAAGAGAAGGCCAGTCGTAGCAAATAGTCCTGAACCTGTGCTGTCTCTTATACACATCTCCGAGCCCACGAGACTGTCATAAATGAAGAC
>JADFVC010000063.1 GCA_015222355.1 Chloroflexota bacterium
ATCCTCTATTGCTTTAGACCCTAATGAAGGGTGCCGTAGTAAATCAGATTCTCACTTTGATTGGCAATGTAAAGAGTTTTTCTCCAGCGGTTATATGCCAAACCATCAACTCGATGGTTTCCTTTCCCGGGAGCTTTGAAACGGCAAACAACATTAAGGGAGTTCTTTTCGAAAACGATGATCTCATTCTGGAAAGGGTCTCCGGCAAAAAGCAGGTTACGACCATCACTCGTTAGGGCACGACAACGTCCTCCTCCTGGTACAGGAAAGGACCGTATAACGGCGCCATTCGAAGGGTTCAATTGATAAATCCTCGATATGATTGAGTAATAGATATACTTCCCATCGCAGGTCATTCCTTCTCCCCTTCCGTGTGGAGCTTTTATCGAACTCACCTGCGCGCCACTTGTTGGATTGATTGAGTTGATGAAACCGGCGCCCCAGGTGACATTGGCAACCCGAATCGTTTTCCCGTCCCAGGTCATGCTTCCAATGGTATCGTTTTTATGAGGGTCAATTGCACGTATAACGGTTCCGGTAGAAGGGTTGAGAAAATAAATACGTTCTGAGTAGGGCTTTTGCGTCAGGAAAAGCAGATAATGTCTAGGCTTGGACCACCACGGCAGCCAAGGCCAAGGGATGAATCGATAGTAAAATGTCAGGGCGCTGCTGGAGCCGGCGTTCTTCTGAGGAAACTTGAACTTCCCAAGAACCTTGAACTTACACAAACTTGGAGTAGCTACAAGAGCTTTGTACGCGTTGATCCGGCCCTTGCCCAACTTTCCCTCATAATCTGGATTGACTCCATCGATATTGTTACAGTTGTTCTCTATAATATCCCGGACCTGTTGATTTGTCAGGGTCGAATTTTTGGACCAGATTAACCCCGCCAACCCTGCGACCAAGGGACACGCCATAGAGGTACCATTTTTATCTTCGTACTGGTCGTCGGGAACGGTGGAAAATATATCTATTCCAGGCGCCGAGACATCGACCGTGGAACCATAATTTGAAAAAGAGGCTTTGATATCGCTATGATCTGTAGCAGCTACAGAGAGAACCTCCGACATCACGCCGGGATATTTCGGACTAACGTCTGTGTTGGCGTTTGCGTTACCCGCGGCGAAGCAAACCAATATATTATTGTTGTTAGCGTTAATGATCGCGTTTTGGATAGCTGCAACATTACCGCTCGTCCGCCAACTACAACTCATCACGATGTGCGCATACCGGTTGGCTATGGTGGTTACGAAGTTGATCGCATCCGCTCTGTTCTGGTAGGCTCCACCATGCAAGTCAATTCGAATAGGCAAAATACTGCAACCAGGTGCGAGGCCGACAATCCCAGTGTTATTATCTACCGCGGCAGCTATCCCGGCACAATGGGTTCCATGATCCTCCCACCATTCTGGACCCGGCTCTGGGATCAAATCTGGATCAGCAAAGTCCCAGTCTTCACCGGAAGGGCGAGGAAGGAGATTGCTCTGCAGATCCTGATGATCAAGATCCACTCCGGTATCTATGATGCCAATGACGATGTTTGGGGCCCCACGCTCGATATTCCAAGCCTCTGGTGCATCGACGTCAGAATCTGGGGTACCGCCGGTCTGACCGGTATTGTGGAGATACCATTGTCTGGTGAAATCAGGATCGTCGGGTATGTATAGAGCATCATTGTAACCGACATTAGATGGCTCGGCAAAGAGCACTACATCCAGAGCGTTAAAATCGTCGATTGCTTCAAAGATATCCTTAGTGGCGGGTAATCCCAACGTATAATATCCGGGGGTGTATTGCTTTCTAATAATGGCACAATTCTGACCAGATATTATCTTTTTCTGATCCCCCTCAGAAACAGTATCTTTGAATTGTACCGTTATTTCGCCTGGAAGAAAATATCGTTCGTTACCCTCATTGTCAACGACTACCGGAAATACACTTTCGATATTTGGATTCTGGCTCAAATCTTGGATATCAACTACTTCGGTAAGTAGCTGAAAGCAGCCGTAATCTCGTGACGGTGCAACGTCATACAGAGGCGTCATGACCTGCTTTTCCTCCGAATCTTTGACTGCTGTGAGCACATCAACATCGGGTGAGAACTTTACCATTACCTGGTCAGGCTTGGGAGTAAAAGTCAATTCCTTGCCGCTTAGTTTGTCTTTGTACTTCATTTTATCTCCTCCTTACATTCTAAGTGTTTTAAACAATGAAACTAAAAAATACCGTAATACTAGTTATCACCCCCCTCCCATACTCAATTTAAAAATGTTGTGAACTACAATAATTCTTACTTTGTAAAACCACCTCCTTTCCAAGAAACCTTCTTTTTTGCCCTTCATAAGTTATGGATACGAAAACTGAGAACTACCCATTTCGGACTTTTTTAAAATCTTGTCAAAATAAAGGCGTATAAAGAGAAAAAACAAGTTACAGGCAATTTCAGACAACGTGATCCAGATTGCCCAAGTCACCGAAGGCGATTTTTACGAAGCGTAGCGAAGTCGGCAATCTCTTGTTAGGCGATCGTTTTGCTTGGCAACCGTTTCTCATAGGTAAAGTCGGGAAATTCTCCTAACCTCTTTTACCGTTGGTTGCACCCTTGAACAAGTATCAAATCCTCACATTGACCTGACGGAAACGATGCCCTGGTGCCCGGAAGCAGACAGATATTACGCGTCTCCTTGGAGGAA
>JADFVC010000064.1 GCA_015222355.1 Chloroflexota bacterium
TGGCAATTGTGACAAGTCCCGACCTCAAGACCTTCATGGTGGCAGGTTGCGCAGTCAGGTACCAATTGCTGGTGTTCGGCATGGTTAAAAGCGACGTCTCCCATGCGGGCAGACAGCTTGATCTCCGCTGGTCCATTGTCGCCGGCGATTGCTGTCATGCTTGCAAGAGCTACCAGGGTCGTGGCAATAAACAGGATTGTCAGTTTTTTCATCATCAGCCTCCTCGTGAATAATGGGTTGAACGTTCGGTTGCTCCATTTGCAATGAATATTTCCACAGTTTCCTGAGCTTTACATCAGACATCGCTATGAATATCGTAAGATGTCGGGTTCAGAGCACGTAATTTCAGTCTGTTAGGAATGGAATATCGGGTTTTTAGAATGCTTTGTTGCTCTTTGTATTCACTTGTTTACAGCCTGATGAAGCCTCTGTTAGACTCCCCGAAGATTTGCTCAACATTTTGCCGGGATAATTTGCTTGGACATGGAATCTTGTCATCCTCAAGCTGTTTCCATAGACGGAGCAGCGATCCGCAGGATCAGGGAAGAAAAACGCCTGACCCAACTTTATGTTTCAAAAGTTGTCGGCGTGACGACCGATACTGTCTCCCGCTGGGAAAACAATCGCTATCCGACGATCAGGCGTGATAATGCTCTGAAGCTTGCGGAAGCTTTGGAAGTTGAAATAGAGGAGATTCTGCGACAGGAAGATTCTTCTGAAATTGAATCTGTCGAGATGAAACAAGCCACACCTGGAAAAACCTGGTTGTGGGTTGCCGTCGGAGCGGTCCTGTCGGTAATCCTGGGCTATCTGGTTTTTCCATCCGATAATCCGCCGCCGGAGATTCGTGCTGAGAGGATCCTGCCCCCTTTTGCTGCGCCAGGTCAGCGAGTCTTGATCCGGGTGAATCTGCAGTCTGAAAAACAGTTAAAGGGGATGATTCTGCGTGAAGACTATCCGCGTGGCTGGACGTTGATCGAATCTGTTCCCCCTGCTTCCAGCCTGGATAATATAGACGGGATTGCCCGATGGATTTTCCGGACCCCGCAATTACAAACGACCGTGGCCTATATACTTGAAGTTGCCGAGGATGCAGTTGTTGGTACGGTTATCGAGCTGAGTGGAGAGTTAATCGCAAATCCAGATGGCTATAGTACGTCGATTCCTCTTGCAACACACGGACAAATGATTGTCAAATTCCTCCACTGGGCTGATATGAATGGGGACCGGATTATCGATGATCTGGAAATTCTGGAGGTGTCAGACTTATTGGAAGAAACTGGTCAGATCCATCTCGAATGGGACTTGATTGAGGCAATCTGGGATGCCGGTGGTTATCAGTGGCAGGCAGAGCAGAACAGGTTTTTGCCGGTTTCTCCTGCACCGTGAACAGCAAGAGACGATGGCTGGAGCGGCGAGTTTTTAAGGCTGTTAAAAAAGTTTTGACATCAATCGGTGCGATTTCTAAAATGTGCTGATTATGTATGAACGATTCCGGGAGACTATCGGACGACCCGGGCCGAAGCGAAAATTCGGTTGTTTGGCCCGGGTCGTCCGATAGTCTCCCGGGCAATTGTGACGATGTGCATCAGTTTTTGGCTGCGACTTGTGTTGAAATTTTATGTTTGATGGCGCCGCAAAAAGTCCGACCTACTGCGTTACAGCGTTTTTTCAGGACCTCGACATACCATATGTATGCCTTCACCCCTGAAAAACCA
>JADFVC010000065.1 GCA_015222355.1 Chloroflexota bacterium
AGCTGTCACCGAGCAGCGAGGAACTCATCGCCGAACACTCGATATGCCAGCCCGGCCGGCCCGCTCCCCAAGGGGATTTCCAGCTCGGCTCGCCCGGCTTGGCGGCCTTCCAGAGAGCGAAATCCATCGGATTTTCTTTCTGTTCGCCCGGCGTGATCCGCGCCCCGGCCTGCATCTCCTCCATATTGCGCTTACTGAGCTTCAGATAACCGTCGAATTTGTCGACCCGGTAGTAGACATCGCCAGCTGATTCGTAGGCCATCCCCTTATCGATCAATTTTTGGCTGATCGCAATGATCTGGTCGATGTACTCGGTTGCGCGCGGCTCATGGGTCGGCTTAACCAGCCCCAAAGCAGCCATATCCTCATCGAAAGCGCGGATGAACTCTTCGGCCAGCTCCTTGCTGTCAATCCCCCGCTCATTGGCGCGGTTGATAATCTTGTCGTCGACATCGGTGTAGTTACGCACGTAAGTGGTCTCATATCCGGCAAACTGCAGATAACGGAAGATGATATCAAAAACGATGTTGGCGCGAGCATGACCGATATGGCAGTAATCATAAACCGTGACACCACAGACGTACATGCCGACCTTGCCGGGGACCAGCGGCTGGAACTCTTCCTTTTTCCCGCTCATCGTATTGTAAACGCGCAAACTCATATGGTTTCTCCGTAACGGATGTTATTGATGTCGGGACGCTATTTCATTTTTGCCCAGGTATCGCGCAGGGTCACAGTGCGATTAAAGACCGGCTTGCCTGCTTGCGAGTCCTTGCTGTCAGCGGTGAAATAGCCGACCCGCTCAAACTGGAAGGTTTCGCCGGGCTTTGCCTGCAGCAGACTCGGCTCGACCAACGCTCCGGTCTCCTGCAACGACTCGGGGTTAAGAGCCTGCAGGTAGTTTTCCGCCTTGTCGGGGTTCTCCCGGTTGAACAACCGATCATAAACCCGGACTGCGACTTTTTGTGCATGGCGGGCCGAAACCCAGTGGATGATCCCCTTGACCTTGTGCCCGTCGGCCGGATTTTTGCCCAGGGTATCAAGGTCAGCCGAGCAGCGCAGCTCGATCACCTCGCCGTTGTCATCCTTGAGCACTTCATCACACTTGATGATGTAGGCGTTACGCAAACGGACCTCACGACCGGGACCGAGCCGGAAAAACTTCTTCGGCGGATCTTCCATGAAATCATCCCGCTCAATATACAGTTCGTTGCAAAACGGCAGAGTGCGGTTCCCCTGCTCCGGTTGCTGCGGGTGATTGGGAGCTTTCAACTCTTCGACCCGACCTGCCGGAACGTTGGTGATCGTCACTTTGAGCGGGTTGAGTACCGCCTGGCGGCGGAAAGCGCTTTCGTTGAGCTGTTCGCGGACACAGTCTTCCAGCACCGACAGATCGATCCAGCTGGCCGCCCGACCGACACCGATCCGCTCGCAGAAGGTGCGTATCGCCGCCGCCGGATAGCCCCGCCGGCGCATCCCGGAGACCGTCGGCATGCGCGGGTCATCCCAGCCGTTGACATGCTTTTCGTTGACCAGTTGCAGCAGCTTGCGCTTGCTCATCACCGTGTAGCTCAGGTTCAGCCGGGCAAATTCGATCTGTTGCGGGGCGAAGATCTCCAGTTCTTTGAGGAACCATTCGTAAAGCGGCCGGTGATCCTCAAATTCCAGAGTACAAATGGAATGGGTGACCCCCTCAATGGAATCCTCCTGACCGTGGGCAAAATCGTACATCGGGTAGATGCACCAGGTGTCGCCGGTGCGGTGATGATGGGCGTGGAGAATCCGGTAGAGGGCCGGATCACGCAAGTTCATATTCGGAGAGGACATGTCGATTTTCGCCCGCAAGATGTGAGTTCCGTCGGAAAAGTCGCCATTTTTCATCTGCTCGAACAGTTCGAGGTTCTCTTCAACGCTACGATCACGATAGGGGCTGTCGGTTCCCGCCTGCGTCAGGGTGCCGCGATTCTCGCGCATCTGCTCGGCGGACTGGCTATCGACGTAAGCCTTACCTTTCTTGATCAGCTGGATTGACCACTGGTAGAGCTGCTCGAAATAATCGGAAGCAAAATAGAGATGTTCGCCCCAGTCGAAACCGAGCCAGGCGACATCTTCCTTGATCGCCTCGACATACTCATCCTCTTCCTTGGTCGGATTGGTATCGTCAAAGCGCAGGTTGCAACGCCCCTTGTATTCATCCGCTAGCCCGAAGTTCAAACAGATACTTTTGGCGTGGCCGATATGCAGATAACCGTTCGGCTCCGGCGGAAAGCGGGTAATCACCTGATCGCGCTTGCCGCTCTCCAGATCTTCGGCAATGATGGTGCGGATAAAATTGGAACTGCTGGGAGTTTCCGCTGTGCTCATGGAGTTTTCCTTTTCTCGCTTTATGCAATAACAGCAGCGTTCGCTGCCTGACGCTTCTGATCCCGCTGTAACAAAACCACGGCGTGAGCGGCGATCCCTTCACTGCGGCCGGCAAACCCGAGCGTCTCAGTGGTGGTCGCTTTGACGTTGACCCGTCCGCTGACGACCTGGCAATCCGCGGCGATCCGTTCAACCATCTGCGGGATATGGGGTGCCAGTTTCGGTTTCTGACAGATGATGGTCGCATCCAGATTACCGATCCGGTAGCCGGCCGCCAAAGCCTTGCCGACCACCTCGCGCAACAGCTTGCGGCTGTCGACCCCGGCGAACTCAGCTGCCGTATCCGGAAAATGTTTGCCGATATCGCCCAGCCCTAAAGCACCAAGGATGGCATCGCAGATGGCATGCAGCAACACATCGGCATCGGAATGGCCGAGCAATCCCAGTTCATGATCGATTTTGACACCACCGATCATCAGGTCGCGTCCGGCAACCAGCCGGTGAACATCATAGCCGTGACCGATGCGCATCATGCCGATCCCTCCCCTTGCCGGTCAAAAAGTGCGCTGGCCATCACCAGATCTTCCGGCGTCGTCACCTTGATATTGCGATAATCCCCTTTGAGCATCTGCACCGGCACGCCAAGCCTCTCAAGTAAAGAGGCATCGTCGGTCCCGAGAAAACCAGCCTCATCAGCGCTACGGAAGGCTTCGGCGATCAGCTGATAGCTGAAGCCCTGTGGTGTCTGTGCCTGCCAGAGGCGCTTTCGATCAGGAGTCCCGCTGATCTGCCCGTTGTCCACCTCTTTGATCGTATCCTTGACCGGCACGCCAACCACACAGGCTCCCTGCTCGACAATGATTGTGATCAGTTCAGCGAGCAGTTGCGGATTGAAGAGCGGCCGCACGCCGTCATGAATCAGCACAATCCGCTCCGGCTGGTCCAGATCGTCCTCGCTCAGAGCCAGCAAACCGTTACGCACCGAATCCTGCCGCTCGGCCCCTCCGGCAACAATTCTGCGCACCTTGTTAAAGCCATAGGGTGCGATAATCGCTTGCTGACAGTAGGAAATTTCATCCGCAGGCAAAATCGGGTAAATATACTCAATTTGCGGGTGCGCATCAAATAGAGCCAAAGTATGGGCGAGAATCGGCTTACCAACCAGGTCGAGATACTGCTTGTTGATCGAAGTCCCCATGCGGCGACCCATCCCCGCAGCAGGGACCAGAACAGTAGCTTTCATTGATGCGCCTTAAAGCCGTAGCAAGAGAGGGGAAAGGGCCCCAAAAACAGAAAAGACCGGGCGCGCTCTGCACCCGGTCCAGTATTCTGCCATGTCTGATCATTTTAGTGAAAGATATTCTCCAGCCTCTTGACAACCTTGGCCTCTTTTTCACCCTGAGACAGTGCCACCTCTGTCACCAGCAGCTTGCGAGCCTGCTCAAGAACCTTTTTCTCCCCGTAGGAAAGTTCTTTTCCCGTGCGGATCTGGTAAAGATCGCGCAGCACTTCCGCGACATCCAGAAGATCACCGGTTTTCAGTTTGTCATTGTACTCTCGCTGCCGACGACTCCAGGAAGCAATCTTGCTGTTGTCGTTCGGTTCGGACAGGGCATCAAAAACATTGGTGATATGTTTCTGATCAATCAGTCGACGCAATCCGACGTTGGCCACCTTTGTCACTGGCACCATGATTTTCATATCGCTGTCAACAATCCGCAGAACATAAAATTCCTGACTATGCCCGGAAAATTCACGTAATTCGATATCTTCAATAACACCGACACCCTGAGTTGGATAAACCGCCATATCGCCAATTTTAAACATCAATAACACTCCTTTTTCGAAGTGCTGAAGATAGCACAATCTGCCCCGTTCGTCAATCATCGTCAGGCGATCCCAAATCCACCAGTGCTAGTGCCCCGTGCGATGCCTTCGTCCGCCTCCAGACGATCAAAGCGACACCGTCACCGTCAGCCCCGGATCACCTTTGCCCGTCAGGGATCCCTGAGTTCAAAGCAAACCGGCACCCTGACATCAACCGCGACCGGTTTGATGCCAAGTCGGCCCGGGCGAAAACGCCAATGACGGACCGCTTCGAGGGCGGCCCGATCGAGGATGCTGTGGCCGGAGGAGCGTTCGATCCGCACCTTCAGAACCTGCCCGCTCTCCGCCACCCGAACCCGCAACCAAACCTCCCCTTCCCAGCCTCGCCGTCGTGCGCTACGGGGATAAGTGGGCAGGGAATTTTCGGAGAAGATCGGCGTCGCCCCAAGCAAAGCAGTGCCAATGGGGGAACCGGCCGGACTGGCAAC
>JADFVC010000066.1 GCA_015222355.1 Chloroflexota bacterium
CAGTTCTGCGGCGGCACCGCCCAGCTGCTTCACTTTTTTCAGCACTTCGGTGACAATAAAGGCCCCCATCTTGTCATCAAAAGCCCGCGAGGTAACGCGATCCCCCTGCAACCGTTCCACTCCGACGGCAAAGGTCACCGGATCGCCGATCTGCACCAGCTTCTCCACCTCTTCGCGGCTGCTGCAACCGATATCGATAAACTGCTTCTTCAGTTTGATCACCGTGTCGCGATCCTTCGGTTCGATCAGGTGGATCGCCTTTTTGCCGATGACACCGTTAATCTCTTCCCCCGCTGAATGGATGCGCACCCGCTGCCCCGGCGACAAGTGCGGGTCGATACCGCCGATGGCCCCGAAAAAGATAAATCCATTATCATCGACAAACTGCACCATGAAGCCGATTTCATCACAGTGACCGGCCAGCATCAGTTTCGGTCCGCCCTTCCCCTCAAGCCGGGCAATCAGGTTCCCCATAACATCGGTGCGCAGTTCGTCCGCATGTTCCACGAGTTGGGCACGGATGACCCGTTGCGCCGGCTGTTCATAACCTGAAGGGCTGGGAGTTTCGACCAACTCCTTGAGAAATGCAAAGTCTTTTTTGTTCATCATTTCCTCATCGGCAAATTGAAAGGGGACAGAAGTAACTTCTGTCCCCGATATTTTTAGAGAGATTCAACGGTTTCAGCCCTTTGCTTTCTTGACCAGTTCTTCCGAGTTTTTCCGCGCCTGCCGGATCTGTTCCTCCGTCATTCCGGCCCCCAGGGCAACCATCCGTGACATCTCCGGCGAAACCAGATCGCCAGGCGCGTGCGCATCGTTGTCGATGACCAGCTTGGCCCCGTACTGCAACGCCAGATTGACGACATGACCATTGGTCAACGAGTGCCCCTTACGGGTAGTAATTTCCAGGCAGACCCCCTTCTCGGCGGCCAACTGCACATCTTCGGCACTGATCAGTCCCGGATGCGAAAGGATATCGACGCCCGCTTCGATGGCGGCCCGGTTGGTTCCCTCCATCACCGGCTCAACGATGGTTTCACCGTGAACGACGATCAACTCAGCGCCATGGTCACGCGCCGACTTCGCCGCTGCGGCGATCAACCGAGGAGGGACATGGGTCAGCTCGACACCGGCCAGAACCTGCATATTGTTGGCGGCACCGATCTCATCGACAACCCCGACCAGCTTGGAAAGCAACCATGCGATGTTACTCTGATCGGCATGATCGGTAATCGCCATGGCCCGATAACCGGCGACAGAGGCGCGCCGAACCAACTCGGCCGGCCCAAGTCCACCATCACTGAAAAAAGTATGGGTATGCAGATCGATCATGATGCGTCCCTCTCCTGCCCGCAGGCGTCAGTGGTCAATTCACCAAGGTTCGAATTACGAAAAACTTTCACTATTTTTACCGGAACGATCTGGCCGAGCAAGTTTTTTTCACCAGGGAAATTGACGATCCGGTTCCAGGTGGTTCGACCGAACAACTGACCTGCACCCTGCTTACTCTCCCCTTCAACCAAAACAGCGAGGGTCTTCCCAAGGTCAGCCTGCCAGACCTTTTCACTGTTGCTGTTCTGCAACTCAAGCAGCCGTTCAAAACGTTGCTGTCGTAATACCATGGACTGATCATCCGGCATTTTAGCAGCTGCGGTGCCGGTACGCGGTGAATAAAGAAAAGTGAAAGCATCGGCATAACCGACCTCTGCAACAACGTCGAGGGTCGCCTGAAAGTCCTCTTCCGTCTCTTGCGGGAAGCCCACAATGATGTCGGTGGTTAAGCGAATCTCCGGGCAAACCGTCTTCAACCGGGTGACTTTTTTCAGGTAATCAGCCGACGTATAACCGCGATTCATCAACTGTAAAATGCGCTCGGAACCACTCTGCACCGGCAGATGAATATGTTTGCAAAGCTTGTCCAGTTGACCGAAACAATCGATCAGCTCAGCGGTCATATCTTTCGGATGCGAGGTCGCAAAACGCAGTCGTTTCAAGCCCTCGACGGCATTCACCCGGTGCAGCAACCGGGCAAACGAAATCTCCTGTTCTTTCAGACCGTAGGAATTGACATTCTGTCCCAGCAAGGTGACCTCGCGTACCCCCTGCGCAACCAGCCCCTCAATTTCGGTGACAATCTCCGCACTGGAACGGCTGATTTCACGTCCGCGGACGTAGGGGACGATGCAGTAGGAACAAAAATTATCGCACCCCTGCATCACCGTAACAAAACGGGTCACCGCATCACGCACACTGCGCTGCGGAAACAGGTTGAGGCGCGTCTCCCGATCAAGAAATTCCGTCACGCTGCCACGCTGTCGTTTTTCCTCAGCCTGCTGAACCAGCTCCGGCAGACGATGAATATTGTGCGTCCCGAACACCAGATCAAGGTAAGGGACTTTTTCCAGCATCCTCTCCCCTTCCTGCTGAGCGACACATCCGCCGACGCCAATCATCAGATCGGGCCGCTGATCCTTGATCGGCTTGAAACGGCCGAGATGGCCGTAAACCTTCCGTTCGGCTTTCTCGCGAACCGAACAGGTGTTTAACAACACCAGATCGGCTTTCTCGGCTGAATCGACCTGGGAGTATCCAATTCCACACAATAAATCAACAATCTGTTCAGAATCGACCACATTCATCTGACAACCGAATGTTTCCAGGTAAAAAGTTTTCTTCATACTTCGTTATAACCCGTTTTCAGCAATCCAGGAGGCCGTTGATGAAATGGTCTCCCGGAGAAAATTCGGCGCATCATAACGACAGGATTCCGGACAAGTCAAACAGATTCCCCGGCGGGTTCTTGCTGCCGCACAATTCTGTCAAGATGATTCAATAAAATTTGCGGTTGTTCCAGACAATCCAGCACCACCGGTTTCTGCGCTGCAAAATGAATTCGGACACTGGCCAGCTGTGGCCCGAACCGCTTCTGCTGCCAATCCCGGATCGCCGCTAAGGGATAGGCTGACAAGTTCTCTTCGCGTGAACCGATCCTGACAAACAACCTCTGGTCAGATAACGCGTAATAGATCTGCTCCCACCGCCAGCGTGCCCAGAACAGTTGTCCAGGACCGATGCATAAGGACAAAACGACCAGCGGCAACGGCATCATAACCAGCCACCAGGAGTGATTGTCCGACCGAACCAGTTGTATCGACAGCATCAACCAGAAGCTGCTGGCCAGAAATAGCAGTATCCCGATTCCCGCCAATTTCCAGTTCTTAAAAGTAAAACAGCGGGGAGCCGGTCGCCCCTGCCAGAGAAGATTTTCACCTTTTTCCAAGGGCCATTGCCATTCGCGGCCACTCATTGTCCAAGCTTTTTTAACTTCGCAGCGGCAGCCCTACCCAGCTTGCCGTTTTTATCTGCTTCAGACACCGCCTGATAAAGTTCACGTGCCTTGACAAAATGGCCCTGAGCTTCTTCCGCTTCACCGAACAGATAGGCAGCCTCGACCGTGGCAGCCAGATCGAGAGAAACCCGTAAATGGTCAGCAGCCATTTTCGGCTTTTTATTCATCAAGTAGGTATATCCCAGTCCCATTCGCGACTGATAGTAGTTCCCGTCTGCCGCAACTGCTTTCAGCAGATAACGTCGCGCCGGGATCAGGTCTTCGTTACGCAGATAGGCCATTCCCAAACCCGACAGCAACAACCCCTGCTCAGGAGCTTTCTGCATCGCTTTATGGTAGGTTGCAATCGCCGCATCAACCGTCCCTGCGGCTTCTTGCTTACGGGCCTGATCGAAAAGTGCATAAGCCTCTTGCGTTTTCAACAAAGGCGCAATCGCCTGCTGGTAGCTTTTGCGATCCAAACCGTAGCCGGATCGACCGCCCGCGTACCTTGACCTGACGTAATTCCGGTTGGCTTCAAGCCGCTCCTTGGAAAAGGGATGACTGCGAAACAGGCCGCTGAGCCAATCCTGGTTCTGCCCCCCTTCAATTTTCCGGTAAAAAATCTCCTGTAACTCGATCGCTCCCTGCGGCGCATAACCGGCCTGCGTCATGTAATCAATGCCCAATTGATCCGCTTCACTCTCCTGCTCCCGGCTGTAACGTTTATCAATCAGATTAGCGGCCACCCCACCAACCCGCGTGGTCAGTTCTCCGTACCCTTCTCCCGCAACAGCACCTAAAAGACCGACTGTTGCAGACAACACCGTACCGCGCTGTATTCCCTGAACACTGTGCCGAGCGGTGACATGACCGATTTCATGGCCCAGCACTGCTGCCAACTGAGCCTCGTTTTCAAGGTTCACCAGCAGCCCACGAGAAACTGCGATAAAACCGCCCGGCAGAGCAAAGGCATTCGGTGCTGAATCGTTGACAACCTGGAAGGTGTATTTAAGTTCAGGCCGATGGCTGTACCGCGCGATCCGTTTCCCCACCCGGTCAACATAGGCATTCAGCGCCTCATCAGCATAGATCCCGCCCATACTTTGCATCGCCGGACCGAAGGATTTTTTGCCCATCTGAACTTCCTGGGCAGACGAGATATTCATCAATGCCAATTCTTTCCGACCGGTGACCGGATTGACGGCACAACCTGCAAGGGTGACAAAGATCACGAACAGGACAAACTTAAAAGCAATTCTTTTCACGTGTTCCCTCCTGAGCCGCCGAAAATAAAAAAGCCTCTGTTTTTTTCCATTATGACCGAATTGGCGATTTTGTGGAAATTAGGTTGCGTACGATAACTTCAGACACTATAAATGAACAGGCCACGAACTGACAATAATGACGCATACAAATCAACGGGAGATTCAGATGCTTTCAGATAAAGATGCATCACGTCTGCTCACCATCGCGCGCGAAGCCATCACCAACCTGATGAACAAAGCGCCGTACCAACCGGAACCACGTGAGGAAAAAGCCCTGAACGAACGATCCGGCTGTTTTGTCACGATAAAGCAGAACAATCAGCTCCGTGGCTGTATCGGCAGTTTTCAGAGCGAACATCCGCTCTACCGGGAAGTTGCCAAGATGGCCATCGCTGCAGCGAGCAAAGATCCTCGCTTTCATCCCATGGAAGAGAATGAACTGGATAATTTTTCACTGGAAATTTCCGTTCTTTCTCCTCTGGAAAAGCTTGACGACATTGAACAGATCGAAGTCGGCGTACATGGTCTTTATATTGAGAAGAATTTCAGCCGCGGAGTTTTACTGCCGCAAGTGGCCACTGAGCACGGCTGGGATCAGACAACTTTTCTCCAGCAGACCTGTCTGAAGGCCGGATTGCCCAAAGATACCTGGCAATCGGCAGATGCTGAAATTTATATTTTCAGTGCCCAGATCATCCGCGAAAAAAACATCAAGTAAATTCTAAACAAAGGTTGTTAAATGTCTGAAATTTCGATTGAACTTGTGCCAAGGAGTAAAGCATCCTTAACCAGGGAACTACAACTGGTGCGTGAACGTTTCCCCAGTGTGCAGCGTATCAATATTCCCGATATCCTCCGTTTCAGTCTGCGCAGCTGGCAAGGCTGTGCCATCGCCGGGCAGTTTTTCCCCAAAACCATTCCCCACCTGCGGGCCATTGATTTTGACCCCAACAAGCCGTTGCAGATCAAAACAGAACTGACCGAAGCTGAAATAGAAGCGGTCCTGGTGATAACCGGTGATCCGCCACAAGATATGGCTCGCAAGTGCTACCGCACCAGCTGCCTGGAAATGATCCGCCGCCTGAAACGGGAGCTGCCGCAGGTGAAAGTTTATGCCGGGATGGATCCCTATCGCAGCGGCATTAAAGAAGAAATTGACTACATCCGGGCCAAGCAGGATGCCGGTGCCGAGGCCATTTTTACTCAGCCTTTTTTCGACCTGCGCTTGATGGAAATCTATCAGGGATTCTTGCAGGATTGCACGGTTTACTGGGGGATTTCTCCGGTTTTGACTGAGAACAGCCGGAATTACTGGGAAAACAAGAATAACGCCATTTTCCCTCCTGACTTTGCACCGACCCTGGAATGGAATCGCAACTTCGCCAAAAGGGCCTTACAATTTGCCAGGGATAATGGAAGTAACATCTATTTTATGCCGATTCGAACCGATATAGCGGCCTATCTGGATGGAATTTTGTGACGTTTTGCGACACCATCGTATTCTTTTTTGCGAAACCATCACTTTTGAGAAAATCCCATGCCGAAAATAAGCGCCTTTAAAACCCACAGTGATGCTTATGACGAGTGGTTCGTCATCAACTCCGATCTCTACGCTGCCGAGCTTAAAATCGTTCGGCAAATGCTGCCGGAATCAACCGACAAAGGATTGGAAGTCGGCATCGGCTCAGGTAAATTTGCCGAACCTCTGGGAATAAAACTCGGTGTTGAGCCCTGTGAACAGATGGCAGAAAAGGCAAGACGGTTGGGCATCGAGGTGCATCCCGGTGTGGCCGAAGCCTTACCTTTTGCAGACAACAGCTTTGAATTTGTCTTGCTGGTCACGACCATCTGCTTTGTCGATGACGTCCTGAAAACCTTCCAGGAGGCACTCAGGGTTTTGCAGCCGGGCGGCTGTCTCCTTGTTGGATTTGTCGACAAGGATAGTGAAATGGGCGCACAATACGAAGCGAATCGCGAGAAAAGCAGATTCTACCGGGAAGCGACCTTCTTCTCAACGCAAGAGCTTTTGCACTCTCTGAAAGAAGCTGGATTTATCGACCTCAACAGCAAACAGACCCTGATTCCCAACACACCACAAGGCACGATCCGGGACGGTTTTGGCGAGGGGTCCTTCGTCGTCATCAAAGGAGTCAAATAAGGCGGATCAACGAGTCATGTACCTCCGGCTGCATATTCTCACCTAATTCCGCCACCTGTTCTTACTTGACACCCGCCGCCCCCGATATTCCAGTGTGCGATTTTTCCTTAGGTAAAGCAGGATCACATTGTGGAACAATTTATTGG
>JADFVC010000067.1 GCA_015222355.1 Chloroflexota bacterium
AAAATCGTTTTTTTACGACGATCCAGACACATCAGGCGCGAGGCATCCCGCTGCGCTACCGGCTGTTGGGCGATTAACTCTTCCGGAAGTGAATAATCGAAATCATTTAGTTGCATCAAAAGACATTCCAGACCAGTAAAAACCAGCGCTATAGAAAATCATAGAAAAATTGCAAAGTCAAATTCTTTTGCCGAGCGCGGAAGTTGATTAAAAAACAAAGAAAATTGATGCGTAAAGCACAAAAAAATCATATAATTTCTTAATCTTGAAAGTGACCTACAGTAAACAGGCTAACAAAAAACTGTTGGATTTCTAATCCTCCCCCGATAACATCTCGAAACCGGTAGGCTTTGTTTTTTTAATCGGTGGGAACTGCTAACTCGCTGGAATCAAAAAACAACTCCTGCAAAAGCACTTTCCTCCATGGGGCGATGACTCTGCAGGACAGTATCTCCCGAGGCGGGCGGTAAATTCAGATGAATTCCCTCAAAATCAAGATTCTCGGCATCACCATCCTGATCACGCTCATCGCTGTGGGCGCCGCGACTTGGCACAATATGCGCACTCAGGCCCTGATGGTTGAACAGATGATGACACAGCACAACAAAATCCTTGCCAAGTCTATTCACAATAACATCACCACGGCGATGCAGACCGGTAACAATCAGGACGTCATCAATACCCTGAAGAAAATCGTCGATGAGTCAGCAATTATGTCACCACGTATTTTTGACGAAAGCGGCTTTATTCTGCTGTCATCTAACCATCAGGAAATCGGTCAGCCTGTTCCCGTTTTCGACCTGATGACTTTTCGCAACAACCCCGATGGATTGGCCTTAACATCTGAAAACGGTATCACCTACATCTCAACCCTCCCGATTAAAAACGAACCAAGTTGCCACAGTTGTCACGATCCAGCAAAAAAACTCCTGGGGATTTTCAGTGTCCACCTGTTTCTTGATTCACTACAGTCCCTGCAACAACAAGGCAAACAGGCCAACCTCCTTTCCTCTGCATCGATTCTGCTGATTATGAGCATCAGCCTGGTCATCTTCATCCTTTATTATGTTGACAAGCCGATCCGTAAGCTGATCGTTGCCATGACCGAGCTTGAACAGGGAAACTTCTCTGAGGCACACGTCCGCATAACCAGTTCACGGGAAATGTCCCTGCTCGCCGAAAAGTTTAACCGCATGGTTGAGCGGCTCGGCCGGCACCTCGATTCAACGCTCTACTTCGAGCGGGAACAGGCCACCGAGCGCGAAAAGATACTGCACAAAGACACACTGCAAAGTATGCATATGACCCTTGAGGAGCGCCTCAAGGAAATTGAAACTCTTAATATGGCACTTGAGAACCGCGTCAAAGAGGTTGAAGAAGCCAACTTCCGCATCTCGGATCTCGCCGGGATCCTGGAGGACCGCAACACCACCCTGGCCAAAGCGGTTAATCGCCTGTCAACCTTGTATGAAATGGGCTTGGTTATCAATTCAACCATGGAATTGAAGAATCTTTTCAACCTCTTGTTACACAAAACAACGGAATCGCTGCAAGCAGATGTCGGCTATATTCTGCTTTATGATAAGAACAGCGAGAAACTGGAAATTGGCGAGGTCCTCGGGATTCCGAGTTCGCACTACGACCCGGATAGGGAAATCCCTCTCAATCCGGGCGGTGTTTCCCACTGGGTCATCGAAAACCGTGAACCGCTACTGATCAAAAGTATCGATAAGAATCGAGAATTTTCCCGCATGAGCCTGCTCGGCTTTACCCGCGATTCTGTCATCTGTGCGCCACTGTTTATCCAAAACGAAATCATCGGAACCATCACCATTGCCAACCGGGTTGACGGTTCCAGCTTTTATGAAAGTGACCTGGAAATCCTCTCGACAATCGCCGCCCAGGCAAGTGTTGCAATTAAAAATGCCAGTCTCTATGAAGAGCAACAGAGTACTTATCTCTCTACGGTTCAAGCTTTGGTCTCAGCCGTTGAAGCCAGTGATCCCTATACCCGAGGGCATTCCGAACGGGTGACCCACTATGCAATGGGCATGGCTCACAAGCTGAATCTTGCGGAAAACTCCTTCAAAGACCTCGAACAGGCAGCCATTCTGCACGATATCGGTAAAATCGGCATTGATGGTACGCTGTTGCACAAAGTAGAAGTCCTTTCTCCCAGCGACATCGACAACCTGCGTCAGCATCCCCTGATCGGCATGCGCATTCTGGAGCCGATCCATTTCATGGCAAAAATCCGGGATATAGTCGGGCAGCACCACGAACGCTTTGACGGCAACGGCTATCCGCACGGCATCAGCGGCGACAAACTGCTGCTCGAGTCACGGATTCTCTCAGTGGCCGATAGTTACGATGCCATGACATCTGACCGACCGTACCGAAAAGCCTTGACGACAGAGGCTGCATTAAAAGAGCTTGAGACGCATGCCGGAAGCCAGTTTGATCCCGTCGTTGCGAACACCCTCATTGAGATGATCAGAACCAAGCAACTTTGATAAGGTTCCTGCCATTGCTTAATTTTCGTTACCAGAACATGTCTCTGACAAAGAAGATCCTGCTCCCTTACGTCCTTCTATTACTGGTTTTTGCCCTGGCCACAATCTTCGGCTCCAGTATGCTGCTTGAAAAACGCCTGGTCGACTCGGCGCGCGACCGACTGGAACATATTCAGGAGCATATTTACGAGGATTTCAAATATCAGGAACAGATGCTCGTCCAGTATATTATTGAGGCAAAACACAAGAGGCCGGCACCCGTTGAAGAGCTGCAGCACTTTGTCAACCTGCACAATTGGCATGTAACACTCAGAATCAATCATCTGGCGGATGAAGATTTTCCGGAGGATTACAAACTCCTTGCGCTGAAAGCCAAAAATTTACAATCGCCGGTGACATCGGTGATCAAAAACGAGGAAGATCAGAGTTATATCATGACCACCTGTCTGGAAACAGAATCTGACAACTTCCTGTTTTTGCAACACCCCCTGGATTCTGCTTTCCTGGACACGCTGACCGATCACCACAACAGTGACGTTTACTTACTGGATGCAGCGGGCCAGATGATCGCGACCAACAGTTCGGCGCTTGACGAGCGGCCACACCTTTGCGTGAAGGATCTTGCCAAATTGGCAACCGGGGTTCCTCTGGCAATCATTCCTGACAGCGACAAGTCCCGGATCTTTTCCTATACACCTCTCCCTTTAGGTCATGACAGCGTTTTTCTGCTGGGAACCTCACAGTCCTTGAACAATATCGAAAATATCATCCTTGGACACCGTCTTTACCTGTTGGGAGTCACCGCCCTGAGCTTACTGATTTGCTTCACACTCTATCGCTCCCTGTTGCTGCGTCTGTTCAAACCCCTCGATTCGCTGCTGACCACAGGACAAAAAATTCGCTCGGGTGATCGTACAAATAGAGTGACTATCGGAGAAAAGGATTCTTCACAATTGGCCGAATTGGCTTGTGATTTCAATCAACTTCTTGATCAGCTGGAGAAACAAGAACAAAGCCGGCAACAGCTGGGCCGTCAGTTGGAGCGCACCAAAGAGCTTGAAGAACACAACCAGCACTTACGCAAAACCAACCTGGATTTGGAGGAGCGTGCTGTTACCCTCAAAGAGCAAAACCAGGAATTATCGTCACTCTTCCAAATCACCCGAACAATGACTTCATCGCTGGACCAGCAGCTTATTTATGAAAAAATCGTGCAGGCGTTAAAAAGCGTCATAGACTGTTCTTCCTGCATGCTGCTGCTCTTGCGGCATGGCTCTGAGAACCTGGATGCCGTCAAGGCTCAAGGGCTTTATGGAATCAACCTGAAATCGATCCACGTCGTGCTGGGGCAAGGAATCACGGGGGAAGCGGCATTAAACCAGAGGGCCGCCTACTGTGAGGATCTGGAAAAAGTTGCCGGCGGTGAATTGTATGGCAGTGAGGTCATCCGTTCAGGGAGCCTGTTAACAGTACCGATGGTCATTCAGAACAGACTCATCGGCATGATCAATCTCCATCAGACAAAAACAGATGCCTTCAACGCAAATACCCAGAAGATTGCCCAGGCAATCGCTAACCAAGCAGCCATTGCCATCGAAAATGCCCGCCTCTATGAAAAAACCAAATCCTTGTCGGCGACAGATGAGCTGACCGGTTTAGCCAACCGGCGCCAGTTTCAGGAGTTTCTCTTACGCGAACTGGCCCAGTCGCGCCGCCAGAAAAACAGCTTTAGTCTCCTGATGATCGACATTGATCATTTCAAACACTACAATGATTTTCATGGACACCTGAAAGGGGATATCGTCCTGAAAAAAGTCGCCATGCTCTTTCAGCAAAACACCCGAGAGGTTGATCTGGTGGCGCGTTTCGGTGGCGAGGAGTTTATTCTGCTCCTGTCGAAAACCGACAGACAGCTCAGTCTTACGGTTGCAGAAAAATTACGCATGTGCATCGAAAAGGAATACTTCGCCGGAGCCGAGGAGAGTCAACCGGGACAGCGGCTGACTATCTCGATCGGCATATCCCATTTCCCCGGAGATAGCACCGACGTTTATGACTTAATGAATCTTGCTGACAATGCCCTCTACGAGGCCAAGAAACAGGGGCGTAACAAATGTGTCAGCTGGGACGGGACAGTTTGACTCCGATAGCAGCTTCGAGTCTTAACGACAAAAGCTGAAACTTCGCAGTTTCAGCTTTTGTCCCAGCCATTTCAAGTCTGCCATTGATGGTCTCGCAAAAAAAGATACATTGGCTATTGCTCCGGCGATTAAACAGTTAAGTCACGCAGCATAAGCGATCTTGGGATGCTTGAAATAGTTGCTTACATGTTTGGGTCGATTTTGCAGCTTTCGCATAAACGACCGGGTTTTCTTTGTCAACGCCTTCTCAGAACGAGCCGGAAGACCAGACCGGATACATTGCTTAAGGTCCCCATTGAGGTACTCATCGGGATTGAGTTCCGGTGAATACGACGGGAGATAAAAGACCGCGATCTTCTCCTTGTTATCTTCCAGCCAGGCCTTAACGGCTTTGCTGTGGTGGACACGCAGGTTGTCCAGAATTAGAAACACCTTGCGGTCAGCGCCCTTGACCAATCGGGACATGAACCTGATCAGTACCTGCGACGTCATGTTTTCTTTGTACAGCATGAACCGCACCTTGCCACGGTTGGTGATGGACGAGATCATGTTGACCCGGCTCTTGGTGGCATTGATCCGAACCACGGGCGTTTTCCCTTTGGGAGCAAACCCTTTGGCATTGTAGGCATCGTTCTGGATGCCGGTCTCGTCACCCCAGTGAATTTCGGCCTTTTCCTGCTTGGCGCGGGCCTGGATTTCAGGGTAGACCGTCTCATGCCACTGCGCAACGAGCTTGGGATTCTGCTCATAGGCCCGCTTGGTCGGCTTCTGCGGAGTAAAGCCCCAGCGCTTGAGATAGTCCGTGATGGTCCGCAGCGGCAAGTCGCGACCGTAAATCTGTTTGATGGCCAGGCGAACGGCATCGCGGGTCCACAGGGCAAAGGACAGTTTCAGTTGATCTGGAGTCTTGTCAACCAGCAACTTTTGTATGCTGACCTCCTGTTCGGCTGTCAGTTCGCGCTGTTCGCCATGGCGACGGCCACGAAGGCCAGGCTTGATGGCTGCGAGACCGCCTCGCTGGTATTTTTGCCAAATGGTGCTGACGTGACTTTGGCAAAGACCGACGATTTCGGAGATAGCTTTGTTGTCCAGCCCTTTTTCACGTAA
>JADFVC010000068.1 GCA_015222355.1 Chloroflexota bacterium
AAAAAGGCCTTGGGTCCGTCAACGTAGGTTACGCCCTGTTTCTTCGTTCAGAATCCCCCAGTAAAGTCCAAAACGGCACGTAAAACAATAACTTAGAGATGTTTCCCCATTCTTGGCACATTGGTTGCTCTAAATGAGCCATAGTTAACAAATGTTTCTCTATTTAGGATCTGTGGCTTTGAGCTTCTGGAGCGGATGATGAACGCCAAGCACGTCGTGGTGGTCGATGACGAAACAAGAACATATCACGCTGTCACCTTCCTGCTTCGCATGAGGGGATACCGGGTAACGGAAGTAACCAGTCTGGAAGAGGCGATCAACTGGGTGACCATCAGAAACAAGTTGGCAGAAAAACTGGACCTGATGCTGATCAACCGTCTCCTTTATCCTGTCGAACCTCTTAGGCTGTTCGCGGAATTCGGGCCGTCGACCTCAAATGTTCCCATCCTGCTCGTCGATCGAAGGGAAAACAGGAACGTTATCGCTAAGTTGCCAAAAGAAATTTTTCAGAAAGGTTCAGTTACCTTATGCCAACCGGAAGCCGTTTGCGACAGCCTGGACCTGATACTGAAAAGGCGTGTTGATGTCCATTCCGGCAATAAGAACGCTGGTCGCGCAAACTAAACAGAATTGCGAAGAAAAGGGGAACAGGCAGGAACTCAATGCAACTGGGACAGAAATAAAGAGGAGGTAAAATGGCGAAGAAAACAGAAAGTATGGCGTTAAATGAGGAACGGCATGTCGAGGAAGAAGAGGATACCCATAGGGGGAAGTTTCTCACCTTCCACTTGGCCGACGGGGTACTGGCGCAAATAGGTACTGTGGTTCAAGAAAGCTGACCTACAAAAAGATAAGGGAAAAAAGATGAAAAATCTGAAACTTGCCAACAAGATCTTTGTACTGAGCGTTGCCATCATCCTGGTGTTTTCTCTGACTATAGGCTGGGTCTATTCCCGGCTGAAGAGCAATCTCTATCAGGGGAAAAAAGAAGAGGTTCAGCACACCGTCGAATCGACCTGGGGGATTATCGACCACTATGTCAAACAGGCCCAAAATGGCGTCCTAGCAAAGGCGGAGGCCCAGGAGGCGGCCAGGGAAGCGATACGGCATACGCGCTTTGCCGGCGACAATTACTTCTTTATTACCGACACCCAGGCCAACTGTATCATGCATCCGATCAAGCCGGAGTTGGAGGGGAATGACCTCTCAACCACCCGTGACCCCGACGGCAAGGCCCTGTTTTCGGAGATGGCTCAGGTGGCCAAGACGAGTGGTCAAGGTTTTGTCGACTACAAATGGAGCAAGGCGGGGATCAACAAGGCCGTCCCCAAGATCTCTTTTGTCAAGCTGTCCCCGGAATGGGGATGGGTCGTCGGCGCTGGTCTCTACCTTGATGACATCGAATCCGAGCTGTCCAGAATTTTCTACCTGACCCTGGGAATCGTGACGGCCGTCATCATCGCCACCCTGCTGCTGGTTTTTATCGTGGCCCGGAGCATCGCGGTTCCCATGGGCAAAGCCGTGCACATGATTCAGGAATTGGAAAAGGGCAACCTCGACCTGCGGCTGGAACTGAACCAGAGCGACGAAATCGGCCAGATGTCCAAGGCGCTCGACGGCTTTGCCGACAACATGAAGGATGAGGTGGTGGCCGCGTTTGAGGCCCTTGCCGACGGCAACCTGACCTTCGAGGCGAACGGCGTCATCCGCCACCCGCTGGCCAAGGCCAACGCCGCCCTCAACGACGTCATGGGCCAGATCCAAGTGGCCGGCGAGCAGATCGCCTCCGGCAGCGGCCAGGTGGCCGATTCCAGCCAGTCGCTGTCACAGGGCGCCACCGAGCAGGCCAGCAGCCTCGAAGAGATCTCTGCATCGCTTAACGAGATGTCTTCACAGACCACGACCAACGCCGAAAATGCCAACCAGGCCAACCGCCTGGCCGCAGAGGCCCAAAGTGCCGCGCAAAAGGGCAGCAGCCAGATGCAGACGATGGTGACCGCCATGAGCGAGATCAACGAAGCCGGCCAGAACATCTCCAAGATCATCAAGGTCATCGACGAGATCGCCTTCCAGACCAACCTGCTGGCGCTCAACGCCGCCGTCGAAGCGGCGCGTGCCGGGCAGCATGGTAAGGGCTTTGCCGTGGTTGCTGAAGAGGTGCGTAACCTGGCCGCCCGTAGTGCCAAGGCAGCTGCAGAGACTGCCGAGCTGATCGAAGGCTCGGTGGAAAAAACTGCAAACGGCAGTGCCATTGCCAATCAGACCGCTGAAGCACTGCAGGAGATTGTCGACGGTATCGGCAAGGTAACCGATCTGGTCGCTGAAATTGCCGCCGCCAGCAGTGAGCAGGCCCAGGGCGTTGCGCAGATCAATCAGGGCGTGACCCAGATCGATCAGGTCACCCAGCAGAACACCTCCAGCGCTGAAGAGAGCGCCGCGGCATCCGAAGAACTTTCCGGTCAGGCCGAGCAGCTGCGGCAGATGCTGCAGCGCTTTACCCTGAAGCAAGGACAGCAGGTTCAGCGCCCGACAAGCCCTGTTCCATCCAGCGTGCAGTCAAATATCAGCTGGAAACCGATGGAACAAGAGCAACCGAACGCTCTTGCCGCAAAACCGCAGATTGCCTTGGACGACAGTAATTTTGGCAAATACTAAGCCACGTCTGAATATCAATTCTGTCGAAGGGAGCAAGGGGTATGGCTAATGTAGCAGAAGCGCTTGAGCAAGAAATGTCTCATCAACTGGAAGATTCCCAACTAAACCGGTTTCTGACCTTCCATTTGCACAATGAAGACTATGGCATCGCCATAAATCATGTCACAGAGATCATCGGCATCCAGAAAATCACCGAGGTTCCGGATATGCCTGGTGAGGTAAAAGGGGTCATCAATTTACGCGGTCGGGTCATCCCGGTGATGGATGTCCGCTTGAGATTTGGTCTGCCGAGCCGCGACTATGACGAACGCACCTGTGTCATTGTTGTCGAGGTAAATGACAATACAACAGGCTTGGTGGTCGACCGTGTCAATGAAGTTGTCGAAATTGCTGCAGAGCAGATCGAACCTCCGCCTTGTCACAATAGAGAACAAAGCTATATTCAGGGGCTGGGCAAGGTTGAAGACGATGTGAAGATACTGCTCGATGTTGAATCCTTAGTTGGTGTAACTGAAGAAATATGTCGAACTGCAGCTGAAGCAGAAAATGCTGCCATGTTGTCCAGCACCTGAACCACCTCCCCAACAAGTGTTGGACAAGTTGTCGCGGCCCGGAATTCCGGGCCGCGTTTTTCCTGTCAAGGACAATGCCGGAAATCAGGAATTCCACATCTTTTTACCGCCTTGAAATGAGGGAAATATGAAAAAAAGCATTTATGCGAAAAAACAGGAGGTGGCCGAGGCCGTCAACAAAGGACTGATCCATCAGGCTATCCCCAAACCATGGCAAAACGAGCAACTGATCAATATTTTTGAGCAAATGGTGGGGACGATCTCTTGGGTTTTTCCAGAGGCCGACATCAGGGAGGCCATTAAAGCTGATCAACCCTGACGAGAAGCAACCGTCACGCCCTCTTGCCAGTGCAGGCAACCGCCTTCCCGCGATTCTGGTTTTGGCAAGCTATGCACAACTATGGGAGAAAGGTACGCTCAAATCATCCTGACAGCCAAGAAGGGGGAATCCATGGTCAAAGATAACCATCTCATCAAGCTGTTCCAAAATCTGTGGGCAATACCGACAGAGAACACCAAAAAAAAATTCCTCCCCGTCACCCTGGGTGACCACCAATACGGTATTGAAGCCCATCTGATCACAGAAGTTGTCAGTATCAACAAGATGTCGAAGGGACCCGATATCCCCACCTACGTCAAGGGGATGCTCAACTGGCACGGCAGCAGAATCCCGGTGATCGATATCCGAGCCTGGCTTGATCCCCCTCCAAGGCAATACGACCACAATACCCGCATTGCCGTAATGAAGTTGGATGGTAAATATGTTGGTCTGATGGTAGACCAGACACACGAAGTCGCAACCATTGCGGCTGACCGGTTCATATCGTTATTTGGAACCTGATAAAAAAGGAACTACAGGGAGAATGAGATGAAAATCCTCTGCGTCGACGATGAAATCTGCATCCTTAAATCACTCAGGCGTCTGTTTCGGATGGCCGGCTATAAAATCGCGACCGCCTCTTCCGCACAGGCGGGATTGGACATCATGGCCGAGGACTCTGCTATTTCCCTGGTGATCTCCGACTACCAGATGCCGGGGGCCAACGGCGTGAGTTTCCTGCGTGAGATCCGCCGCAACTGGCCGGAAACAGGTCGGTTTCTGCTGACCGGCTATGCCGATAAGCAGGAGATGAGTCTGGCCATTGCCGACAGGGTAATCCAGAGGCTGATCGACAAACCCTGGCAGGACGATGAACGGCTCGCCAGCGTGGCGCAAAGGCTGGGACCGCCCGCGACAGGGACGCTCTTCCGTTTATCGATCTAAGTATCACTGAAAGAGGGGATGTGTATGATGCCAACAGAGAGACTTCAGCCTGAACTGTCCGCTTGCAACCTCAGCCTCTGTTCACAGATCGGCACTGCCGACGAAAAGGGTCACTGCCTGGGGTTTTTCATCGAGGAGCTGTGCGAGCTGCGGGTTGCCGACCAGAACACCACCGGCACCAGGTTTTTTCATGGCCTGCTGCGAACGCTGGCCGAGACCATCGGAGCCAACTTGGCGTTCGTCTGGGAATTCGACGACCCGCTCAGAGATTACGGCAAAACCATCGCCACCTGGAGCGAGGGGCAGCCGGGAGAGAACTTTGTCTTCAACCTGGCCGGCACGCCCTGCGGGGAGGCGGTAAACTCAGGCCTCTGCTGCATCCCCGACAGCGTTGGGGAACGCTTCTCCCTTGACCCGCCACTGCCGATAACGGCGGTGAGTTATATCGGCATTCCCTTACTGGATATGGCGGGTCAGCCGCTGGGCGCCCTGGCTGCCTTTGGTCATAGCCCCCTGGAAAAACAAGAGAAGGCCGGCTGGCTGTTAGGGGTCTTTGCGCACAAGGCGGCGATGGAGTTGGAACGGCGCCGGGCCATTAGCGCCCGGCAGGAAGGGGAAGAGTTTTTCCGTTCACTCTTCGACACCATCCCCCATCCGATCTTTCTGAAAGACCCCGAAGGCCGTTACCTCGATTGCAATGCCACCTTTGCGAAATATTTCGGGGTCGGTAGAGAGGACGTCATCGGCAAATCCGCCTTCGACGTTCTGCCCGCCACGCTTGCCGGGGACTGTCAGGCTTCGGACCAGGAATTTCTACAGCGAGGCGAAATCCAGCGCTACGAATGCGGCTGCAACTGCGCCGACGGTCTCTACCGGGAGCTGCTCCTGAACAAAACCAGCTTACTGAACCCCGACGGCTCATCGGCGGGACTGCTCGGGACCCTGCTCGATATCACCGATTGCAATCGGATCAAAAAAGCCCTGAAGTATGGCGAAGAGTGCTTCCGTTCAATTTTTGAAAACGCTGCTATGGGGATTATGACCATGGCCGCCGGAGGCAAGCTACTCACTGTTAACCCGGCCTTCTGCAACTTCATCGGCTATAGCGAAGCGGAGCTGCTGAGCATCAGCGAAACCGAGCTCCCCCACCCCGGCGAGCTGCCGGACTTACAGCTGCTGCTCCGCGAGGTCCAGGCCGGGCAGCGCCAGATGTTCGATGGCGAAAAGAGCTTCCTGCGCAAAGACGGTGCGACCGTCTGGGGCCAGGTGACCGCCACCTGGCTGTTCGACGCCCAGGCGACTCCGACCTATGCCGTCTGCCTGGTACAGGACATCACTCAACACAAGCAGGTGGAGGAGATGGCCAATCGACTGGCCTATTTCGACCTTCTCACCGAGCTGCCCAACCTCACCCTGCTCAAAGATCGCCTGGAACGAGCCCTGGGCCGAGCCCAGCACCGCAACGCCACGGGCGCGGTGCTGTTTCTCGATCTGGACCGGTTTACGAGGATCAACGACAGCCTGGGCCATGCCACCGGTGACCAACTGCTCAAAACCGTCGCCGACCGGCTCAAGGAGTGTGTGGAGGTCGATGACACCGTCGCCCGGCTGGGTGGCGATGAATTCGCGATCATCCTCTCCGCGGTGCCGAAACCGGAGGATGCCGCGGCCGTCGCACAGAGGATTCTTGAGAGACTGGCGGCGCCGGTGGAGCTGGCCGGGCAGACCATCTCCCGCACGGTCAGCATCGGCATCACCCTCTTCCCCGAGGACGGTGATGAAGTCGGCAGCCTGCTGAGAAATGCCGACTTGGCCATGTACCAGGCCAAAGAACAGGGGAGAAACAACTTCCAGTTCTATTGCAGTGAACAGCAGGCCAAGGCCGTGGAAAAACTGGCCGTGGAGACCCTGCTGCGTCATGCCCTGCCCCGGGATGAGCTGTTCCTGCACTATCAACCCCAGGTGGAGGCGGTCTCAAAACGGCTGCTCGGCATGGAGGCCCTGTTGCGCTGGCAGCCGGCGGGAAGGGAGCCGATTTCACCGGGCAAGTTCATCCCTCTGGCCGAAGAGACCGGTCTGATCATCCCCATCGGCGACTGGGTGCTGCAGCAGGCCTGTGTCCAGAACAAGGCCTGGCAAGAGGCCGGACTGCCGCCGCTGCGGGTTGCAGTCAACGTCTCCGGTATCCAGTTCAAACAGCCCGACTTCGTGGCCAAGGTCGAGGCCATCCTGGCGGCAACCGGGCTGGCCCCGCACTATCTGGAACTGGAACTGACCGAAAGTATCATCATGAGGAATGTCGAACAGACCAGGCAGACCCTGCAGGGATTGAAAAGATTGGGGGTCCACCTGGCCGTCGATGATTTCGGCACCGGCTATTCGTCCCTGAACTACCTGAAGAACTTCCCCATCGACCGACTCAAAATCGATCAATCGTTCGTCCGGGATATCTCCCGCAATCCCAACGATGCCGCCATTACCACGGCAATCATCGCCATGGGGCACAGTCTGGGGATAAAGGTGATTGCCGAAGGGGTGGAGACGGAGGAGCAGCTCGACTTCCTACGGCGTCACCAGTGTGACGAGATTCAGGGCTACTACTTCGGCTGGCCCATGTCGAAAGACGATGCCTCCATGTTCCTCCAAGTGGGCACCTGATAAACGCTCTTCACTTCGCATCTTGCTCTGGTTGGAAAATACCGCTCGCACCCGCCAGAAGCCAAACATCTCACACCTCCACAAAGGCAACACCATGAGCCCTGAATGGTGTTGCCATTGAAAAATATTTTTCCAATTTGGACTTCAAACCCCTGAGTCAAATCCGTCAACTCGTTTTCACCAAACTCATCCCGGAATTGAGTTTGCCACTCGTTAACGACCTGCCACTCCAAGGGCTGCACCTCCCCGCCAACTGCGACTAACCAGATATAGGGTGCCACGGACATTCATGTGAAAATGCACGTTAAGGAATGTCCGTGGCACCCTTGTTAACCAGAATTTACTTGTGTTTCTGCATCCCTCTCCAAAAGTCGTACACTTTTTTCCGTTTGGTACGGTAACCCCTATATCCGCGAAGGGGATATTTTCATCGTTACCAGGCTGGATCGGCTGGCCAGGTCAATGTATGACCTGACTCAATCTGTTGAGTTGATCCAAAAAAAGAAGATGACTTTCGTTGTTTTGGATCAAGATATTGATACCGGCTCGGCCACTGGCCGCTTGATTTTTCACATCATGGGAACGATTGCGGAATTTGAGCGTGAACTGATCAAAGAGCGGACCCAGGAGGGGAGGGAAAGAGCAAAGCTGGCCGGAGTTGAATTTGGAGCAAAAGAAACTTTAGATGAAGAACAGAAAAAAGCCCTGGCCGAAGATTGTGCCCAAGGCGAACTCTCCAAAAAAGAAATTGGGAAAAAGTACGGAATCAGCAGGGCTTCCGTTTACCGAATCTGGGACACGATGAAAACAGATGGCTGATTTGAGGGTAAATCACTGAACCACTATGCACTGAAAGTGCATAGGTTCCTATCGGGACTGAAAGTCCCTTGAAAAGCAAAGTCAAAAGCTTTCAGGCCAAAAAGATGAGTAGCAACTGAAAGTCTTGGACTAAAGTCCATAGTTTTAACTAGCGTGCTGAAACAATGAAGCACGGCAAGCCGCAGAGAATGGCAATGCCCAGATGACGGAAATGGTTGCGGCTATGAATGATGTCAATGAAGCCAGTCTGGACATTTCGAAAATCATCAAGGTGATTGATGAGATCGCCTTCCAGACTAACCTGCTGGCCTTAAATGCAGCAGTTGAAGCGGCCCGTGCCGGACAGCACGGCAAAGGGTTTGCCGTCGTTGCCGAAGAGGTCCGTAACCTGGCAGCCCGCAGTGCCAAAGCGGCCAGTGAAACAGCAGAACTGATCGAAGGCTCTGTCAGCAAAGCGAAAAATGGTGCCGAAATCGCTGATCGCACCGCCGTTGCTTTGAACGAAATTGTTTCCAGTGTCGGTAAAGTGACCGACCTGGTCAGCGAAATTGCTGCCACATCGAATGAACAGGCGCAAGGAATCTCTCAAGTGAATGAGGGCTTGGGACAGATTGATCAGGTCACCCAACAGAACAGTGCCAACGCTGAAGAAACCGCCGCCGCCGCAGAAGAGCTATCGAGTCAGGCCGAGCAGCTGAAATCGATGCTCAGCCGTTTCAAACTGAGTGGGGAATCAATAGCTGAACAGCGACCCCATGCACCGGCCCTGACCCAGAGCAGTCGCATGGTCGGTAGCAACCCGGAGCGGCCTCATATAGCCCTGCCTCATAGCAGCACCGGCAACTTGAATGCCGTAGAATTTGGGCGCTACTGATTCAAACCTTTAAAGCAAAAAGGCTGAAAGTGACGGATGCGAGTCGTGTCGCAACGTTTTGACCGGCTTAATCTGCAAACGGCGCCTTGCCCTCCAGCAGAAGACTGAAGTGCATCTGCTGGAGGAATTCACTGTCGATGGCAATGGCAAAGGCGTCGAGAGACTGTTGCCCTGATCCGTTACTCGCAGATCTTGCCGTTTCGCCATCTTCATCCCTCTTCGAGAGGCAGGAGCAGGGCGAGAATTCCAGCTTACTCCATTCCCATCTCAAAATTGAACTTACTGATGTCAGGCGGATCGCTGCCGCGGCGGACCGCATCGAGAACCTGTTTGCCACGCTGGCTGAAAGGGCCGAGGTGCGAGAGGTCGATGATAAAATTATGACAACCGAAACCTTCCAGTTCAGGCATGTTCGCAATGAAGGAAAAATCGGTTTCGCTGCGCAGCCAGGTCAGCCCCTGCCGCTGCTGGACCCGGTAAGCATCGTCACGGTCAGAGAGCACCGGGTAATCGGCGCGAACATTTTTGATGGCAATCCGCGAGGTCAGCAGAGGCACGCTGGCGTAAACGGTGAGAGCCGTCGGCAAGGGAAGTTTACGACGCAACAGGTTGGCAAGATTTTCCCGATCATCTTCGATGTATAATTCGGCCTCGCTGATTCCCAACTCCGCCCAGGCGGCAATCGCCTGACTGTTGAGGGAAAACATCCGGAAGCTGCTGTACAGCCTGACTTGCTCCAGGCCGTCAAAGAGCGGAAAATGCCCCAGGTTGTTAAGGCGGAAGTTGTAAAACCCGGCCTGGACCAGTTGCCGGATAGCATTGCGGGTATCGGTCCAGTTGCGGTCAAAAATGATAAAGGGGATGTCCCAGATCAGCTGTCGCGAGCGACGTAACAGCTTGTTTGCCTGCTGCAGGTTCTGACCACTCAAGGGGAGCAGCAGACGATCCACCCGTTGATCCTGGAGGATCCGCTGATCTCGCCCCTCGCGCAGCTGTACACGGATTTCCCGTTTGCCGCTGGCCGGAGCAGCTTCGGGGAACAGGGCACTGCGGGCACGCTGCACGTGCTGCTGCCGGCATTGTTCTTTCAACGGTTTGCACAACTGGCTCAATGCGGCGTAGAACTCACGACGAATCTGCTTGAGTTGCTTAGGCGGGATAACAATTTCCGGCAGCTCACCGCAGGTCAACTGCTTCAGTTCAAAGGGCGCTCCGGCGGTCGCTGAAAATACCTGCTGCAGGGTTTTCTGATCGAGGGCACGATTTTGCGCCGGATAGCTGTCGATGGCAAACTGAAATTGCTGGGTTTGTCCGGCGACACAGGCACTGATCTGTAATTGCCTCTCACTCGCGTCGATCTGCAAGCTGACCGCTTCGGCAGCAGGTTTAAGCTGAGCCAGTTTGCGGCGGCAGGCCGCTTCGCTCAGGGTAAAGGCCTCATGCGAGGAAACCATGAAGACCGCGTCGCCAACCTTGAACTGGTTCTGGAAAGGTGACGGAACGCTGACAAAGCTGTTTGCCGGAGCCTGTTTGACCGTTTTTTTGCCAAGGTTCAACTGACGGACGGTGAACGCAGTCCCTGCTTTGTCACTGGCCGGTTGAATGCGCAACCGATCGCCGACGTGCAGCCTGTCCTTGGTTTTAAAGCTGATTTCGCCACCCCGGACACGCGCCACCTCCCCCAGGAAGCGACCGGTCGCGCCTTTGAGTGAAGGGATGGCGATATCGCCTGGTTGTCCGCCGGGCAGAAATCCCTTGGTCGGTTGGCGGCCATAACTGACCTTGAGCAGCGACTTGGCCTCTTTGATTACTTCCTTGCGCTGTTCGAGTGGTGTATCCATCACCCGACGATAAGCGCTGACCACCTTGTGCACGTACTCGGCACTTTTCATCCGCCCCTCAATTTTAAAGCTGCAGACTCCAGCCTGTTCCAGCTCCGCGAGCAGATCGATCGCCGAGAGGTCATTGGGTGAAAAATAGTAGCCCTGCTGCTGGCGATAATTATGCCGGCGGCGGCAGGGCTGGGTACAGCGCCCGCGGTTGCCACTTTTCCCCCCGAGAAAAGAAGAGAAGTAACATTGGCCGGAAAAGGAGAAGCAGAGTGCACCGTGGATGAAGTGTTCCAACTCCAGCCGGGTCTGCTTACGGATTTCGCCAATTTCGGCCAGGCTCAGTTCCCGGGCGAGCACACCGCGGGTAAAGCCCATCCGCTCAAGCATTTTCACGCCGGCACTGTTATGCACCGTCAGCTGGGTGGAGGAATGAAGTTCCAGCCCGGGGAAATGGTCGCGGGCCAGCTTCCAGACCGTCAGATCCTGCAGGATCACAGCATCAACACCAATCTGTTCCAGGTTGCCGAGGGTATCGATCAGCTGCGGCAGCTCCGCTTCTTTGACCAGAGTGTTTATGGTGATATAGATCCGCTTGCCGTTCTGGCGGACATAGCGGGTCAGCTGGTCTATTTCGGCAAAGCTGAAATTCTTTGCCTTGGCCCGGGCGGAAAAGGCCTTCAGCCCGGTGTAGACAGCATCGGCACCGGCTTCCATAGCGGCAAAGAAAGCCTCCAGGCTTCCCGCCGGAGCGAGTAACTCGGGACGTTTTTTGGATTGTTTTTCAGACATTCGGTACTTTCAGTTGCGACCTGACACACCCCTTCCCGCCGGGAGGGGATGAAGGACGGGAGACGGCGCTATTCCTGCTTTTTGTCCAGCATTTTTTCAAACTCTTGCAGATTGGTCCCGGAAATGTAACTGCCATTGATCCAGTAGCGTGGGGTGCTGTTAATGCCGATCTCTTGAGCAATCTGCCGGTGAATATCCAGCAGGCCATTGTCCTTGAATTCCGGCAGGGGCTGGTTATCGTAGAGACCGCCATAAACATCCTCGTAGGCCGCTTCCTGATCTTCTGCCGAAAGAATATAGCGTGATTTGGCTTCCGCCTGCGGATGAATTCGCTCGAGGGGGTAGAGAAAAATATAGCGCGTCACGTCTTCTCGCGCGAGGAAAAAGGCCGAACCATCCCGGCAGAAGGAACAATCGGGATCGGAGACTTCAACCACCCGGTTCGGCCCAGTGCCGATCTTGAGCGCTTTATCCAGGGGAAACATGTCCAGCTTGGCGGTCATGGCCCGGGCCTTACTTTCCCGGGTGAGGTTTTTGCCGCTGCTATGCCAAAGCTCCCCGGTAAAAAGATGACCGCTGGCCGGGGCAAAATAGAGGTACTCCTCGTTCTGGGTGACGACTTCAAAAACTCCCGAAACCGGAGTCGCACTGATCTGCTTAACGGGCATATTGGGGAAATGCAACCCCAACGACGAGGCGACTGCCGGGAATTCATTTTGCGGTGGATTTGCCAGCCCGCAAACCGGAAACAGGACCAGCAACAGCAGGCAGTAGATAATTCGCAACATGCGGGAAACTCCTTGGACAGATGAATGTCTGATGACCATCAAGCATACACCAGCACAAGACTCGGTAAAAGTGCAGAATCGCGGGCATTCACTTGCCGACCCGGCAGATTTGTGATATTTAATGGCCTTGCCTTCGGTTTGAGTATACAAAAAGATTTTCGCTGCCGAAAACCGGACACTTCGCAAATTTTGATGGTCTCGCAAAAAATGAATACGATGGCTAAGCAAAAATTTCGACCTACAAGGCATAGTGGTTTTTCAGGGGCGAAGGGATACATATGGTATGTCGAGATCCTGAAAAACTGCTACAACGCCGGAGGACGGACTTTTTGCGACGCCATCAATTTTTCCGGGGATCAGTAATGGGAGCTGCTATGGATGTGACACAGAAAGCGGGATTCAGCTATCTGAAAAAAGTCTTCTACTTTATCCATTTGATGGGTTTGATCGCGGCTGTCCTCTTTCCCTTTGCCGCTTATCCATTGATCGGTAAACTGGCCTTCAAGCCCAGTTTCGTTATCATGGTCGCTGTTTTCGGCTACGGTGTCGCCATGGCCGCTTTCTTGTTTGCCCGCATGACCCTCAAAAAACAGCTACGTTTGCAGCTGGAAGTACTCGAGTCGCTGATCGGTAAAACAGCATCGGGTGATACGACACTGGAGGCGATGGCCGCTGCTTTGGAAGGCGGTGTTGTTCAGGTTCAGCAACTGTTTGCAGAGGTCATGACCATCGCAGACCGGCTGATCCCTTATTACCGCTCCCTGAACCAGGCATCGCGGGATCTCTCGGATCGCGCCAATGAAGGACTGGCGGCCGCCCAGGTCATCAGTAAAGACGTTGAGATCATGGGGGAGAGGCAGCAGGAGGTCACCTCCCTGATGAACAGTCTGTCGAACCAGTCACAGGATGAATCCGCCCTGTCACGGGAATTGTCCCAGTCGCTCGAAGAAATGGCCCACGCGATGGACCACTCAACAGTCAAGTTCATCGAAACCACCACCTCGGTCGAAGAGATGACCACCAGTGTCCGTGAGGTCGCCAATCAGGCCGAGGATATCGCCCAGTCCGTGGAAGATACCGCCCAGCAGATGGACAACATCGCGGACTCCTTCGAGAAGATTCGCGATGTCTCGGCCGCCGGGAGTGAAGCGGTGAAAAAAGTCAAACAGGACGCCGAGGAGGGGTTGCAGATGATGACCCGGACCCTCAGTGAAATCGACCTGATGTCGCGTGAAAGCCAACAGGCAATGTCGGTCATGGAGCGCCTGTCGCATCAGGCACAGCAGGTTGGTAAAATCATCGGCGTTATCAAGGAACTGGTTGGGGATACCGAACTGCTTGCTTTTAATGCCGCAATTATTGCCGCCAAAGCGGGGGATGAAGGAAAAGGCTTTGCCGTGGTCGCTGACGAGATCAAAGACCTGGCCGACCGGACCACTGACAGCGCCCAGGATATCCAGCGAATTATTCAAGCCATCAGCAAGGATACCGATGAAGCCTTAACGGCCGTCGAAGCGACGGTCCAGCGAGTCAATCAGGGGAAAGAAAACTCCATGCGCACGGGTGATGCGCTCAACCAGATTGTTCACTCGATTGATCTGGCCTCTGCTACATCAGACGAAATCAGTAAACTGACCGGGATGCAGGGGGCATGGTCCCGCCAGATACTCAACGACGCCGGACAGAGCCTGCGCTCCGTGCATGCCGTCGCCCGGGCCATGAAAGAGCAGCGCAGCGGGGTCACCCGGATTCAGGAGGGTGTCAGCGAGATGAAAGCAGCGGCCGATCAGGTTGCCCTCGGCATGGATGAGCAGCTGCAAGCGACCAAGGAGCTTGACCGGGGCTTGACCGGGCGGGAAGAACAGATTCAGGCAGTCATGGAAGCCAACCATTTCCAGCAGCAGGCATCTGAAAGGCTGACAGCACACTTTCAAAAGGTGGAAGCACGTTTGCAGCAAAATGTCGCCAAAACCTCAACGATTTTTGCGGGGGTTGATGAGCTGGAGAAACTCCCCGATCGCCTGCGCCACCTGGGCCAGAAGTATGCGACACAAAGCAAACAAGAAACGGCCTGAACAGAATACAAGTTCAGCAAAACCATAAAGAAAAAGGGAGAGGCCCGCGCTTCTCCCTTTTTCTTTATCGTGCCGTTTAAAAATTGTACCTGACTGGCCTGATATGCGAGAATAACGGCCGCTTCAGCAACGAGTTCTTTTGAGCTTATTTATATTCTACCTTGGGAGGAAAATGAG
>JADFVC010000069.1 GCA_015222355.1 Chloroflexota bacterium
CACTCGCAAAAAGTCATGAGATGGCTAAGCAAAAATTTCGCCCTACAAGGCCTAGTGGTTTTTCAGGGGTGAAGGCATACATTGGTATGTCGAGGTCCTGAAAAAACGCTGTAACGCAGTAGGTCGGACTTTTTGCGACGCCATCATGCATGACGGAACCCTAACGGATTGAGCGTACTTTATTGCGCAGATAGCGCCGGATGGTATTGCGTGCTTTCGGGGTGATCGCCCATTCCAGCCATTTCGGCAGAACTTCCGGCTTTTCTGAGGTTTCTATGGTAATTTGATCGCCGTCAAGCAGACGGGTTTTCAGTTGGCGGGTGCGCCCGTTGATCTGCCCGCGCCGAGCATACAGTCCAAGGGATTCGTGGATATCGAAAGCAAAGTCGAGGACACTACTCCCTTCGGGCAGGGTCCGGGTTTCACCGTGTGGAGTATAAACCTGAATCGTGGCTGAGGCCAATTTAAGCGACTCGATATCGAAGGCTGACTCACCGTCAAGCAACGATTTCATCAGGCTTCGGAAGCTATCATGTCGAAACTTGAATCCGGGAGCCAAAACTCCGGATTCATTAAAACGTGCAAGTTTACGTGTGGTAATTTCAACCCGTATCCGCTGTTCACCAACCTGAACCGTGGTTTTTAGAGCCTGGTAACCATGTTTTGAAGCCAAGTTAAGGTGATCCCGCAACTTGCCGGGAATCGGAGAAAACAACCCGTGCAGCAAACCGAGGAAAATATAGGCATCCATCATCCTGTCAACCTGCACTTCGAGGGTGTACAGAGTGACAAAACCACGCTGCATACCGCGTGCAGCAAAAATCGAAAAAGGCCGCCAGCGATCTTTCAGGCTGACGGTCAATTTCTGCTGCTCGCAGACATTCATGATTTTCGCCCGATTTTTACGCAGGTAGTTCGTGTTCTCCTTCTTCAGTTGTTGGATTTTATCGTTATATTTTTCCCCACGCTTAGGATAAAGCAGGTAATGAGAGAGCGATTCTAACTCAGTCGCGACATAGCCCATCCCCAAATGCTGGGCCAGGGGAACATAGATCGTCCGGGTTTCGTCGGCAATCAAGCTCTGTTTATGTGGCGGCAAAGCATCAATGGTCAGCAGGTTGTCCATCCGGTCCCAGAACTTCAGACACAGGACCCGGATATCATCAATGGCGACCAGCACCGTCTTGCGATAGGTCTCTTTTTTCAAGTCATCCCGGCTCATCTCTGCGGAGGTCACCTTGGTCAAGCCATCGACTAAGTGTGCGACCTCACTGCCGTATTTCTTCTCAATATCCTCCAGGGTAACCGGTGTATCTTCCACCACGTCATGCAGCAATGCCGCGATGACCGAAGGGAAATCCATCCAATGCCGAGCGGCCAGGTGAGTGACGCGCAACGGATGAAAAATGTAGGACTCACCCGACTTGCGCACCTGTCCCTGGTGGGACGATCGAGCATCGGCAAGCGCTTGCTCAACCCGTTCCAACTCATGATCAAGCTCATCTTCGGAAAGGCTGGCCCCGTAATGGGTCACCAGTAATTCCATGATCTCAGTGATCATGCGCTGTTCAGTTTTCACGTCAAACGAGGTCATAACATACTGTGTTTCATAAAAAAACTAACCCGGAGGCCAGGTCATATCCCGCCCCCCCAGCAGATGAAAATGCAGATGCCAAACCGCCTGTCCACCAGCCTCGTTACAATTATTGACAATACGGAAACCATCTTCAGCAAAACCCAGATCGTGAGCCAACTTCCCTGCGACTTGGTAGATATTACCGATCAGGTTATTGTCCGCAGTTGTCAAATCCAGGGTAGTTCTTATATGTTTCCGAGGAACAATCAAAAAGTGCTGGGGGGCCTGCGGATCGACGTCTTTAAAAGCAACAATTTCCGCATCTTCATAGATAATTGTCGCCGGAATTTCCCCTCGGATGATTTTGCAAAACAAACAGTCGGAAGCCATACATTCCCTTTCTGGTCAAACTGCAACCGGCAGGCAGACTCGGAATAGTAGCAAAGATTCTCTCAATCGACTACGCAAAAATAGTGCCGTCAATGATCAATTCCGCCAGCGGCAGGTTGTTCAGGTAAAGCAGCAGGGTGACACCGGGGGACAACAACACTGGAATGCACCAGACTCATCC
>JADFVC010000008.1 GCA_015222355.1 Chloroflexota bacterium
AGTTGTTGTTGGTAATCCCCCCCGCTTGCAGCGAACCGACACACGCGTGGCAAGCAAAACAGGCGCTGTCCGACTGACTGTAAGAGTTGGTTGTTGCGCCGCTGAAACTGTCGGCGAGCAGCAGATGACCGTCCGCCACGGCGGTGTGCTGTTCGTGACAGTGACCGCAGTTTCCCTGGAGGTAGGGAGGAACCAAGGCCGCCAAGGTCGTCCGCTCGACACCGTAGTCCGTGTTCCCATGAGCAGAATCGGCATAGGGACCGGCAGAAACCGTTTGAGGAGAAAAAAGCATCGAAAGCAGGAAAGTCAAACCCAGTAATTTCTTTACTGAAGTTCTCAGAGCACTGAACATAGCCATCCTCTCTCCTGTCTTTAAATGAAAAATTTTACTGAAAGTCACACAATTATAAGACAACGCCAATCTTTAGTTGAAAGATAGCTGTATGTGTCATCCCGGCTATTTGAGCAGCAGATCGACAAATCCCTGGTAGGTTTGTCGTTTACGTTCCGACTTGCCGTAAAGGGTCGAGGAGAACAGGGCCGAGGCAGCATGCTCGCCAAGCATCGAAAACAGCTGGTAGTCGATCGACTCAAGCTGCTCTTTTTGAATAAACAGCCGGTAGATGGCCAGCAGGCCGATCATTTTCCCATTGATCATCAGCGGAATGGCAATGATCGGTGACAGCAGATCGTCTGAACCTTCACTGATCGAACCCGCGACGAAATAATTTTCGCCGCCGGCGGCCGTCTCACCAAGCACCCCTTCTCCCAGGGGAATTTCCGGGAAATCGTTCTCCTCGTCAAATCCTTCACCGGTCTCGAAAGTCAGCCGTTCCGTCGCCTTATCGAAGAGAAAAACGGCAAACTTTTCGGCCCCGACAAAATTGATCACGACCTCCTTGATAATTTCCAGGGTTTCTTCGCGATCAAGGGTCGAATGCAAACGGGACGAGGCAATATAGAGGTTGGTCAGGTTGTTGTTGACGTCTTCCACCTGGACCAGCTGATTGGCGAACTCCAGATTCTCCTGCTCAAGTTCCCCGATACGCCGGAGCGCATCATCCTGTTCGGTACGCAGCCCGGCACACTCTTCTTCCAGGGAAAGGAGTCGTCGGCTGAGTTTCTCCTGGACCCCTTCCGTTTGCAGTTGTTGCGCTTTTTTGCTGCGGATGAGGGTTGCAAGCTGAATTTTACTCTTCGGATCCGGGTAAATGAAATAAACGCCACACCCATCTTCAGTCTTCTGAGCACTGCGTTTAATTTTACCATAGAGACGGAGCGGCTTGTCTTCAGCCGATTCCAGCCGGATTTCAACGGTGGTGTTTTTTTCGAGGGGAACCGGGGATTTCAGATAAGCACCGCTGGATGATAAATCTTCCGTTCTGGCCACGTGCAGGCGCCCCCCCTCACGCAGCTCGACCGGCATCTTCACCGGAATACGCTCAGCAGAGCGCCGCTTGACCTCACCCAGCAGTCGCTGAACCTTTTCACGCAGTTCCTGCTTGTTCACCGGTTTGGTGATGTAATCATCGCAACCGGCCTGCAGGCACTGCCGAACTTCTTCCGGCTTGCCTGCCGCAGTGATCATGATCACCGGTAATTTTTTCCAGCGCTCATTTTTGCGGATCAGCCGACAGACTTCGTCTCCATCCATCCCCGGCATATAAAAATCGAGCAGGAGAAGATCGGGAACCACCTTATCGAGTCGTTTCAGTGTCTCTTCTCCGGAAGACGCCGTGACCAGATCATATCCACAGCCTTCCAGGTAAGAACGCTCCAACTCAAGGAACAGGTCAACATCGTCAACCAGCAGGATTTTCGGCATCGGCGTACTCCTCGGAAAATAATTTTAAAGCCTACCCGAGCTCCTCAAAAAAGTAAAGGTTCCCGGCAGTTAACACGGAAACCTTTAGACTCGTGTGCATCCGGAAACTCCGGATGCACACGATGAAGTTTTCATATGGGAAATGAGCAATTTTTCTCAAGGTCAAGGAAATCAATCGGTTGTGCGGAGGCGTGGCTGTCTACGCCGCACAAGCAAACGTGCAGAT
>JADFVC010000001.1 GCA_015222355.1 Chloroflexota bacterium
AGATAGCGTCAGGGACGAGATCGCTCAACTGGAAAAGAAAAATAAGATTTTGAAGAAAAAAATCGGAAAAGTGAGAGATTTTGAAAAAAAGAAAGCCGACCTGGGCAAAAAACTGGACATTCTGGAACGGTTAAAAGCTGGGAAAAAAGGTCCTGTGTATCTGCTTGATGAGTTGAGTCACGCTTTGCCGGATAAGGTGTGGTTGACAAACTTCACTGAAAAAGGTGGTCGAATCAATTTGGCCGGCTTTGGGGTTGATGAGCATATTGTCGCAAAATTTATGGAAAACCTGGAAAATTCCAAATATTACCGGAATGTCGAACTCAGTGTGACTGAGCAGGCGAAAGTCGGCGGCAAAAAAATACAAAAATTTACCTTGAAATGTCGTACTGAAACACCTCCATCTAAATAACGGGGCATTATTCAATGGATGCACGCGTAGAAAAAATATTAAACCTGCCAGCTTACCAACGAATATTGATCGTCTTGGTAGTCATGGTTCTCATTGGTGTCGGTTTTTACTTTTTGGTCTATCAGGGGCAATTAGAGGAACATGAAAAGTTGGTGAAAAAAAAGGCATCAGTTGAGAATACACTGAGGAAAAATCAAAAAATTGCCAATAATTTGGAGTTGTATAAAAAAGAATATGAAAAACTGCAGGCCAAACTCGAAGAAGCTTTGGGTGAACTGCCTCTGAAAAAAGAGATCCCCAGTTTGCTGACGAACATTGGGGCTCTGGCGAAAGAAAAGGGTTTGGAGATCCTCCGTTTTAAACCAAAAGGGGAAGTCCCCAAGGGGTTTTATGCTGAAGTCCCCGTGGAGTTGAAACTGAGAGGCTCTTATCATCAGGCAGCTTCTTTCTTTGCTGCGGTTGGGAATATGGAGAGAATCGTCAATATTCAGAATTTAAAGCTGGGTGGTGCAAAGACGGTTGCCGGACGCACCGCTCTCTCCATTGACTGTCGTGCAATAACCTACCGTTTTGTAGAAAACCCCCCGCCGAAGCCGAGTAAGAAGAAAGGGGGTAAAAAACGATGAAAAGAATTTGTTTTGCTTCTTGTGAAAAAACCTTCTTGTTTCTCGTGGTCTTGCTCATGGGGATATTGACGCCATGTTGTGCCTATTCTCAGGAAACAGTTGAAGAAACTCCAGCAATCGTTAAAGAGACGAAAGCCCGAACTCGGGAATTAGTTTATAGCCCACTGGGCCGTAGAGATCCTTTTGTCCCTTTGGTTCAGGAAATCAGAAAAATTAACAGCCGGCCTGAAAAGGAACGGGGACCGCTGGAAAAGTTTGAGTTGGGGCAATTCAGGCTGTTGGCTATGTTGATTGTCAAAGGCATCCCGAGGGCCATGGTCAAGGCTCCGGATGGGAAAAGTTATACTGTGAAACCGGGAGATCCCATTGGTAAAAATGGTGGGATTATCACTAAAATAGAGACCAAAAAGATGGGGATAGACCCCAACGGGCAAAGAATAGAAAAAAGCCCGGATCGAATCGTTGTCAAAGAGACCGGTGTGGATAGTTACACTGGTAAAGTGGTTACGGATTACCGTTACATAGTGATGTAGGTTTGTATTCAATCTGAATCAAAGCTCGTTCACGTCTGATTTCTTTAGGGGAATAAATATGAGAAGAAGCATTGTGCTGCTCAGTATGTTTTTTTTGGCGATGATGGCGGCATCAGCATCAAGTGTCATTGCTGCTGATTCTGTTTCTTCAGTCAATATCGCCGAGCAAAGAGCGGAATTGACTGCCAGTGCAGGGATAGAGAAAATCCGTTATTTCACGCTGGATTCTCCTAAACGGTTAGTCGTTGATCTGTACGGTGTCCAACCGGGTGAGCATAGTCGGGCGATCACGCTGAGTGCCGGCTTCACATCGTTGAGGGTCGGGCCTTATGAAGATAAAACCCGTTTTGTCTTCGATGTTTCCGGGGCTTTGTTTCCTACTTTTAAGGTCAATACGGAAAATGAGCAGGTTGTGGTGACCTGGCAGGAAGCCCGGTCTGCTGCCCGTCAAGCTCAAGCCGAGGCACCTACGGTTGGTAGTGCACAGGTGACGGCAATCGATTTTTCTGCTGCCGGCGGAAAATCAACGCTTCTCATTGTTCTGAAGGGTGAGGCAACGGCTTCTGATCCAGTCCTTGACGGCAACAGGGTGCAATTCGCAATTAAAAATGCGACTTTGCCACGTGCTTTACGGAGAGTTTTTGATACTCTGGCTTTCCCCAGTGCAATCCATTCTGTGACTCCTTATCTGGTGAACGTCGCTGGTCAACCTGAAGTCAGGTTTAACGTTCTTCTCAAGGGCAAGACTCCTTATCAACTGCAGAAGACGTCCGATGGTTATACTTTCTCTGTTGAAGATGGCGTGTACGCGACCTCATTTGCTGCGGCAACCGGTGTGATGCCGTTAGCTGTCGACCCTTCTTCGCTGCAGGCGGCAAGGGTTGATGATGTGGCCGCCGTCGAGACGGTGCCTGCTGCGCTTCGGCCTTTAGCAGTGCCGATCATTGAAACTGTCGCGGCTGATGAGGTTAAATACTCTGGCGAAAAAACCTCTCTGGTTTTTGACAACGTGGATGTCAGAGATATTCTGCGACTGATTGCTGAAATCAGTGATCTCAATATTATCGCCTCGGATGATGTCAAGGGAAATATCACTCTGCGTTTGATCGATGTCCCCTGGGATCAGGCCTTGGATCTGATTCTCGATATCACCGGGCTCGGTATGTTGCAGGAAGGTAATGTGGTTCAGATTCTTCCGAAAAATAAAATTCGCTCGATGAAAGAAACGGAACTGACCGCGGCTCGCTCCCAGGAAAAGCTGGAACCCCTTGTCACGGAAGTTATCACAGTGAGTTATGCTGATCTTGGCAGTGTTGCCGGGCCAGCAGAGGAGGTTTTGAGCGAACGTGGCAGTATCACAGAAGATAGTCGTAATAAGTTGCTGATTATCACGGATGTGCCGTCGCGCATAGAGAAAGCTAAAGAGTTGATCGATATCCTTGATACTCCCGAGCGTCAAGTCATGATCGAAGCGCGGATTGTTCAGGTGAACTCAAATTACTCGCGCGATTTAGGTGTGAACTGGTTTGTCGATGCTCGTGGGACCTCAAAATACGGTGATGGGATTATGGGTGGCGGCGGAGGCTTTTTGGTCGATGTTACTGATGAAGCATTAGGCTCATTAATTGCGACGCCGGGTTTAGCAACGCAGTTGACAGTCGGTACTGCAGTTATTGATGATTTTATTTTGTCAGCTCAGCTTTCAGCCTTGGAATCTAACGGTAAGGGTAAGGTCATCTCAACACCAAGAGTGACGACCTTGAACGGTGAAAAAGCGGTTATCAGTCAAGGGACGTCGATTCCTTACCAAACTTCAGGCGCAGATGGTCCTAAAACTGAATTTGTGAATGCAGAGCTGAAGTTGGAGGTTACTCCGGTCATCAATCCTGACAATTCTATTATTTTGGAAATTCTTGCGACGAATGACTCTCCGTCGTTAACCGCTGGTGCAACTGCACCCAGTATTGATACCAAGAAAACTGAAACTAAAGTTTTAATCAGGGATGGAGAAACAACAGTTATCGGCGGTATTTTTATTGAAAATATTCAGGAGTCTGAGGATGGTATTCCTGGTTTGATGCACATTCCTATTCTTGGGCACCTGTTTAAATCATCAAAGAAGCAGACGGTTAAAGATGAGTTGCTGATTTTTATTACTCCGCGAATTCTGAATACAGAATAAGCTCAGTCATTCAGCTGAAAAAGAGGGCAGGGAGACCTGCCCTCTTTTTTTTCCTGATTTCCCTGAATTATAAAACGCTTCAAATCCATTGGATGATGACAGGTTATGATCGAGAAAATTACTGTCCCGCTCGGGAATCGCAGTTATCAAATATTGATCGGTGCCGATATCCTTGGAACCCTGGGAAGTCAACTTGGTGAAATTGGGTTTCCCCGTCGTGTGGCAGTGATTTCCAATGATCTGGTCAGTGGCCTCTATGGAAAGGCGGTCTGTGATTCACTGCTTGCCGCGGGTTTTAATCCTCTGGAAATTAACCTTCCCGATGGAGAGCAATATAAAAATCTTCAGACCCTTGAGCAGATTTATGATGAACTGATACGGCATAATTTTGATCGGGGGTCCGGTCTTATCGCTCTTGGTGGTGGTGTCATTGGTGACATGGTCGGTTTTGCTGCGGCAACCTTCTTGCGTGGCGTCCCATTTGTCCAGGTGCCGACAACGCTGCTTGCTCAGGTTGACAGTTCCGTTGGCGGTAAGACCGCAGTGAATCATCCTTTGGGAAAAAATCTCATCGGTGCTTTTTATCAACCGAAATTAGTGTTGATTGATGTTGCGACCCTTAATACTCTGGAATTGCGGGAAGTGAATGCCGGCCTTGCGGAGGTTATTAAGTACGGTGTTATTCGTGACCAGGAGTTTTTTTCCTGGCTTGAAGCGAATGCCTCGGCACTGCAGAATCGCCAATTTGCAGCCCTGATCACAGCGGTAAAGAGGTCTTGCCAAATAAAAGCGGATATTGTAGAAGTTGATGAGAAAGAAGGATCAATTCGGGCTTTTTTAAACTTTGGACACACCTTTGGCCATGCCATTGAGTCACTCGCCGGGTATGGTGAATGGAAACACGGGGAAGCGATCGCCGTCGGGATGATTGTGGCGGCAAAAATATCTGCATCTCGTGGTTTGTGCCGAAGTGAAGATGTGGCCCGCCTGACGGCGTTGCTGAAATCTCTTGAATTGCCGATTGAACTTCCGGATTATCCTCTGGAGGATTACGTTGCCGCAATGCAGCGTGACAAAAAGGTTAAACAGGGGACCCTGACTTTGGTCTTGAATCGGGGGATTGGATCTGTGCAGTTGGTAAAAGTTCCTGATATCTCGACGATTTTTTCTTCTATTCTGACCCCTTGAGAGGAAGCCATGTCTGAACAGAATCAACAGAGTTCGCTTCTGGGGAAAATTGCGGCCTATACGGAAATTTTGGTTAAGGATCCTAACTCTACCATTTTTGTGTCTTTGGGTGAGTCCTATCGAAAAATGGGGATGTTGGATGATGCCCGACAGGTTATCGAAAAAGGGTTGACTCTGTTTCCCGATTTCAGTCCAGCATATATTGTTTTGGGTCGAATTCTCTGTCAGCAGGGTGAATATGTTGAATCTGAAGCAGCGTTTCAAAAGGCTTTGGGTTTAGATAATGAAAGTTTGGCCGCCCTGGTTGGTTTTTCACGGCTGTTGATTTTGCTCGGTCGTGAAGAGCACGCTCGTGAACTTTTGTTGAAGGCTCGGCCCCTGAGCCCGGCTGATCCGATCATCAATAAGTTACTGCTTTCCTTGCCTGAAGAATCACTCAATAGCGAAGATCAGGTTACCGTTGTCACTGAAGAGGAGGTGCCTGCTGCGGAAGAAATTTCTGAAGAAAGATCGGAAAAGCCGCTGCTGGCGTCGTCAACTCTCGCAGAATTATATTTAAAACAAGGCCTGTCTCAGC
>JADFVC010000070.1 GCA_015222355.1 Chloroflexota bacterium
TTCATTTTACCAACCTCCAGAGGCGCCACCGCCTCCTCCGCCGCCACCGCCACCGGAAAATCCTCCGCCTCCGCCGAAACCACCGCCGCCCCCCATGAAGGGACCGCCGACATAAAATCCGCTGCGGCGATAATGGCCTCTGCGGCGACCGCCGATGCGGCCGATCAGAGGACCAAGAAAAAACAGCAGGAAGACCAAGCCGAAGGGGCTGCTCTTCTTCTTTTTGCTGCTCGTCCGTCCGGTTCCCTGGTACTCGCCCCGGACAGCTTCCGCCATGGCAACCACACCGTTGACAATGCCGCCGTCGAAATCTCCTTGTTTCAAGCGTGGAGAAATCTCGTTGTCGATGATCCGTCCGGCCAGCAGGTCGGTCAGGCGCCCTTCGAGTCCGTAACCGACTTCGATGCGCAATTTATGCTCTGCTTTGGCAACCAGCAGCAGGGCACCGTTATCCTCGTCTTTCTGGCCGATTTTCCATTGATCAAAGACTTTCAGCGAATATTCATCCAAGGCCTCGCCATCGAGAGTCGGGATGGTCAGAATCGTGATCTGGGTGGAATCACTGGCCTCGAACTCGCGCAGAAACTGTTCCAGCTTGAGCTCGACGGTCTGCGAGATCAGGCCGGCCCGGTCGTTGACGTAACCGGTCGGACGCGGCACATCAAGGGCAACGGCCGGAAGGCTGAGCAGCAGAAGGAAAAGAATCGTTGCCAGAATCCGCATCAGAAGGTCACTTTTGGTGCTGTCGCGGCCCCGGCGTCAGCTTTGAACGGTTCTTTGCGCTCCAGGGTGAGCAGAAAGTTGTTGGTCAGGTTGTTCGGGAAGGTGCGGATCGAACTGTTGAAGATCTGCACCGCTTTATTGTAGCGCTGGCGGGCGACATTAATCCGGTTCTCGGTTCCTTCCAGCTGATGTTGCAGATCCCGGAAATTCTGGCTGGCCTTCAAGTCGGGATAGCGCTCGGCAACAACCAGTAACCGCGACAGGGCTCCGGAGAGTTCACCCTGGGCCTGCTGGAACTGTTGCAGGACGGCGGCATCCCCCAGCTTGTCGGCTGAAATATTCATCTGGCCGACCTTGGCACGGGCATTGGTCACTTCGGTGAGCGTTTCTTTTTCATGCGCGGCGTAGGCTTTGACCGTCTCAACCAGGTTGGGAATCAGGTCGGAACGACGCTGGTAGGTGGCCTCAATATCGGCCCATGCGGAAAAAACCGCTTCTTCGTTTTTCTGAATCGTATTGTAGCCGCAGCTGCTCAGAAACAGAACGCCGCCGAGTAGAATGAGTAAAGTGTGGATCTTCATTTTGTTCCTCCGGAAAACTGTATTTGGGTTTTATCAGCGGGTCATCTATCGTAGATGCACTCGCAAAAAGTCATGAGATGGCTAAGCAAAAATTTCGCCCTACAAGGCGTAGTGGTTTTTCAGGGGCGAAGGCATACATCTGGTATGTCGAGATCCTGAAAAACTGCTGCAACGCCGGAGGGCGGACTTTTTGCGACGCCATCATAGCACAGAAGAATGTTTTGATCGGGGGCAGAATTAAATTCTTTCTCCTTCAGGATTCAGATATAGGGAGAGAACAACCGTCTTTACCCGATTATGCAGCAGATAGTTTCAGTTTTTTTACATGTTCAAGATTTAGATACACTCAGGTTCTCGACACATTTTTCACACTGAGTCCGAAGGGTGACATAGACCAGAGTCCCTTTCGATCACCTTTGAGTGGATGGAGATTAAATCCCGGGTTATCTCCTTGACCTTTTTCATCGGACAGCTCTCCCTGTTCAATCAATCTCCAATACCGCGCCCACCGAAGCGTAGAAAAAGCGCTTGCCGAATTCACTACGCAACTGAGCGGCCCGGGGTTGTCCGGTGCAGTGCGAAACGCCGAGTTTCTGGATATTGAACCGTTCCAGTGCCGTCAATGTGTGTTCAAACTGCTCGGCGCTGGCCGGTCCGAGATGGGTGCCACCGATCACCGCATAGATCTCTGTTCGTTGAAATTTTTCAAGAACATAGTCCAACGTATTGATCATGCCGGAATGGGCACATCCCAGCACCACCACCAGTCCGCGCGGGGTATCCAACACCACCGCCATGTCGTCGTGGAAAGGATCCGCTTCAAGCTCGCCAGTAACGTTACGCTGCACCAGATTGCCATCCCCCACTTCAAAATCGTTACGACGCGGGATGGTGCCTGTTACATACAGATGGGGGGCGACCTGCTGAAATTCGGGGGTGAAGGTAAAACGCGCCCCTAAGGTCTCCAGCAATTCGCGCCGCTGGGGAATACCGATAAAGCGCAGGGCCCGGGAGCTTTGAGAATAGCGTTCTGAAAAAATCTCAGGATGGGCGAACACCTCCAGCTCGCCGGCGTGGCGCAGCACCTGTTCCAATCCACCGACATGATCATAGTGGCCATGACTGAGGATCACCCCACTGAGTTTGGCCAGAGACAAACCAAGCACCTGGGCGTTGTTGATGATGCCCAGACCCTGTCCGGTATCGAACAGATAATGTTTGTTGTCAATTTCCAGCCAACATGAGAAGCCGTGCTCGCCAATGGCCGGAATCGCTCGCCCGACACTGTTTTCACATAGGATGGTGATTCGTACCCGCATGCTCTCTCCTGTTATCATCTGAATAAAACCTGAATCCGTAAGTTACCCGGCGGCAAATAGCGCAAGTCATTGAAACACTCATGCAATCCAAGCGCCCACACTCTTTATATACCTTGTGCCCACGGATACAAGGTATATAAAGAGGAGAATCGTCCTTACCCGATTATTCAGCAGATAGTTTCAGTTTTTTCACATGTTCAAGATTTATGTTCTTTCCGGCATGCCACGAATCATATTGGTCCTGCATTGCCAGCCAACTCTCCGGGCTGCGTCCCAACGCCTTTGACAGGCGCAAGACCATCTATGTTTTGCCTGAACGAAAAAAGCAGCCCACCTCTGAAAAGAAGTGGGCTGCTGAATAATGGTGGCGGTGCAGAGATTCGAACTCCGGACACTGCGGATATGAGCCGCATGCTCTAACCAACTGAGCTACACCGCCGTACTATTGTCACTCCTTTAAGGAGGATCGGCTTTGGTTGCGGGAGAGGGATTTGAACCCCCGACCTTCGGGTTATGAGCCCGACGAGCTACCAGACTGCTCCATCCCGCGTCACAAGATGAGGAAAATAGTATTCTGCCAAGCAAATGTCAAGCAAAAAAACTGTGGTATTTTCAACTGACCGCAAGACCCTGCTCTGTCATCGGAAAACAGCATTCATCAGCGCGGCACAAACTGGCAAGCAGTCTATTGACGCGAGACAAACCCTTTTATTTGTTCCATTTTTTCAGCCAGTTGCTGAACCGACTTAGCGGTGTCGGCATCTGCATAGGGGCCAAGCCGCACGCGATACCAAAGCCCCTTTTGCCCAAGGTCCGCCTCCATTACAAAAGCCGGGAAGCCCTTATCCAAAAGCCGTTGTTTGAAAACTCCGGCATCAGCAACAGAGGTAAAGGAACCAACCTGGACAGCATAACTCCCCTTGGGATCAACTTTCGGCAATACCGTCAGCGACTCTTTCACTGGGGACACAGGCTCTTCAACGGTGCTGACTGTAGCCGGGGTGGCTATTTTAATAATCGGCTGATCAGGTAAAGAAATCGGCGGCACAGCCTCTTTTTCTGACTGTGGCGGTTTCGGTGGCAGATTGATGCCACTGCCGAGAGGGACACTCTCCTCTTTGGCCAGCTGATCGTAAAAAGTCAGTTTTATCTCTTCCTGCTGTTCTCCGGACGCTTGCCCGGCCACCGGATTTTTCGCCACATCCTCGGCGTTATCAGCCACCGGGGACACCGCTGCAGGGGGGACTTGGGCCACCAGAATTTTTTCTGCGGCCTGTTGTTTTTGTGCCAGATCCCGCTCTACACCACGACGCCCGACAATAACCCCGAGAGTAAAACTGGCCAGAGAAACCGCCAGCACCAGCATCAACAGGAGCAGGGTCTGTTTTTTCTCCATCCGTCGCTGGGTTCGAGTTTTGGTCGCAGATTTCATAAATCCCCCTTACATCCGTTCCGGTGCTGAGACACCGAGCAGTTGCAGAGCATTCGCCAGGACAATACGAATACAGTTAACCAGATAAAGACGCGCCCGAGTGGTCGCCGGGTCATCCACCAGCACCCGTTGACGATTGTAATAACTATGAAACTGAGCTGCCAATTCCTGCAGGTAAAAAACCACCCGGTGTGGTTCATAGTTCAGCGCCGCCCCGACAACCATCTCCTCGTAACGGGCCAATTGTTTGGCCAGCGCCAACTCTTCAACCAGTTTCAGCTTGCTGTGATCAACATCCCCCAAAACAGGTTGCACAATGCCTGCATCGGTTGCTTTGCGGTTGATACTGCAAACCCGGGCATGGGCATACTGAACATAATAGACCGGGTTGTCAGAACTCTGCTGCTTGGCCAGTTCCAGATCGAAATCGAGCTGGCTGTCACAGCGGCGCATCAAAAAGAAGAAACGGCAGGCATCACTCCCCACTTCGTCGATCACTTCGCGCAGGGTGATGAAGTTTCCTGAACGTTTGCCCATGATGAACGGCTGGCCGTCGCGCAACAGGTTGACCATCTGGATCAGCAGAACCTCAAGGTCTTCCGGTGGGTGTCCCAAGCCAGCCAACATGGCTTTCATCCGCGGGATATAGCCGTGATGATCAGCGCCCCAGACATCAATCACCCGGTCGAAACCGCGCTCGAACTTTTCCATGTGATAGGCAACGTCGGAAGCAAAATAGGTCATGCTGCCGTCCGACTTGATCAGTACCCGATCTTTGTCATCGCCGAAATCGGTGGTCCTCAGCCAGAGAGCACCATCCTGCTCGAAAGACAGGTCCTGTTCTTTGAGTTTGGCCAATTCCTTGTCAACCAGCTTGAGATCATAAAGACTTTTTTCGCTGTACCAGTGATCAAAACTGATCCCGAAAGCTCGCAAATCCTCGGTAATCCATTCCAGAATTTCAGCAACGCCAAAACGGGTACAGCGTTCAATCGCCGCAGTTTCAGGGACATCGGTCAAGTCACCCTGTTCAGTTCGGAATTTAGCGGCCAGTTCGCGGACATAGTCCGCCTGGTAACCATCTTCCGGGAACTCGATAGCCTCACCCTGTAATTCACGCAGACGCAGCAGAATGGAGCGGCCGAGAATCGACACCTGGTTGCCGGCATCATTCACGTAGTATTCGCGCTGAACATCAAAGCCGGCCGCCTGCAAAACGGCAGCGACGGCATCTCCGACGACGGCGCCGCGACCATGACCGATATGCAGGGGTCCGGTGGGGTTGGCACTGACGAACTCCACCTGAATTCTGGTCCCTTCGCCCACCCGGCTGCAACCAAAATCGGCACCGGCCTGCATGACCCGGTCAAGCACCCCGTACCAACAGCTCGCGGCCAGACGGAAGTTGATAAATCCGGGCCCGGCAATCTCGATCTGTTCGCAGAGTGGATTCCCCTGCAATGCCGCTACCAGAGCTTCCGCAATCTTCCGGGGGGCTTTACGCTCCACCTTGGCCATGGTCATTGCCAGATTGCAGGCAAAATCTCCATGATCCGGATTTTTCGGGACCTCCAACGGGATCTCTTCCGGCAGCACGCCGGAATTCAGGGTTCCCTGGTCGTAACATTCCTGCAGAGCGGCCTTGATGGCCTGACGTAACTGTTTTTTCATAAACTCACTTGCTGCCTTTTCTATTGACCTTCTTTCGGGGGGAGATGGTAAATCAGCTCTCCTTCCCGCACCATACCCAGTTTTTCCCGGGCCAGCTGTTCCCAGTAATCCCTGTCATTTTGTAAGCGTTCAATCTTTTCCCGCAGTTGCTGCTGCTCCTGTTGCAGGCCAGCCAGCGTTGTTTCCAATTGTTTCTGCTGGCGTTCCGCTTGCAAAATCCGGATAACTCCACGGTCACCAAAAACAGCATAACCGAACATCACCAGAATGATTACCAGCAACCAGAGGGTGATCAGATTTTTGTTGCCGGCTGTTGCCGACTCACGGGCAGGGGCCAAACACACCTCCCAAAACAGAGTTCTGACATAAAAGCGGCGGGAACCCCCGCCTGCCCGTTTTTTCATAACGGCCATATTCCAGCCAACAAGCTTCGCATGCCGGCCGGAACAGCGTCAACTGTCTTCTCCGAACAAAGTTGACGGCGTCGCAAAAAGTCCGCCCTCCGGCGTTGCAGCAGTTTTTCAGGATCTCGACATACTATATGTATGCCTTCGCCTCTGAAAAACCACTGTGCCTTGTAGGTCGAAATTTTTGCTTAGCCATCGTATTCTTTTTTGTGAGGGCATCAAGGCTGAACTTTTTAGATCCCTCCGAGGTTGCCACTTATGCCACCGACGCTACCAATCCCCGACATGGTAAAGGCCAACATGACGGTCCGATCTGTGTCATTCTCCCGAAACGTCAGCAAGGCACTCCAGCACTGCTGACGGTACTCAATACCAAATACATCCTCCAGCTGCTCATTTTCGGCAAAATCATAGCGTTTTTCATAACCGACATAGAATGGTTTAAGGAAAGCCACATCCAGTTTCAACGAACCGTAATCTATCCCCTGGTCACGATCATAGCGATACATCGCCTGTAGTGCGTTCTCCTGCTGATCCTCAACGTGCCCCTCAACAGCAA
>JADFVC010000071.1 GCA_015222355.1 Chloroflexota bacterium
CATTAAGGATGTGTGGCAAGTTTCAATTGGAAATTAATCTGCTTATTGCCGACGAGGCTGTCGAACATCCACTGCCGATCGATGCGAACCGGTTGTCGGCCGTTTCTGCTGGCTTTTCAGCGCCAGCTGTTTTACCTTCCCTGCCTGAGCCGCTGTCGGCGGTTCTGATGATTCCAACAGGAGCAGGGTCCCGAGTAAAAATGTCCGATTACACTGTCGATACCTTAGCCAACGGAGTGCGCCTGGTCACTGTGCCGATACCGTATCTACATGCGGTAGAGCTGGTCTGTTATGTTGCTGTCGGCGGCCGCAATGAGCCGTCTGAGCTATCCGGGATTTCTCACTTTCTTGAGCATATGTTGTTCCGCGGTACGGCCGAATACGCCAGCAGTGTCGAGCTGGAGCGTGCCTTTGAAGCGATCGGTGGCGCGGTTAATGCTTCAACCGACGCAGAAACGACCTGTTTTCATTCGCGGCTGCACCCCGATTATCTGACCGAAGGGATGGCCCTGTTCGCCTCGATGCTGCGACGGCCGTTGTTCAAGGATATCGATGTTGAGCGGCGGATTATTCTCGAAGAAGCGCGGGAGGATTACAACGAGCAGGGGTTGCAAATCAACCTGGATAACCTGATGGCCAACCTGTTCTGGTCGGGTCATCCCCTGGGCAAGTCTTTGGTCGGCACCCCGGAAACCCTGGCCCGGATCGACCGGACAACGTTGGATGCTTACTATCGTCGCTGGTATGTGCCGGAAAACCTGGTGATCTGCGCCTGCGGGCAGGTGGATCGGGACGACCTGCGGCAACTGGCAGAAAAAGAGTTTGCTGATTGGCCGGGACGATTGGTGGAAAACGTGTTGCCGGCACCTGAAGTCACCCACTCCGGTCCGGAATGCTGCTGGGTTTTTGACTCCGACTCTCAGGTTACCCTGCAACTGGCCTTTCCCCTGGCCGGGCGGAAAGATCCCCGGACTCTGCCGTTGCGGGTGTTGCACCGACTGCTCTCCTGGGGTGGCGGTGCCCGTTTGCCGTTGCGATTACGGGAAGAATTGGGCTTAACCTATGCGGTTGAAGCCAACTGCTCGCTGCTGGACGATACCGGTTACCTGGCGATTGATCTGGCAGTGGCCCCGGACAACCTGCAGCAGGCTGTTGCTGAACTGCTCAAGGTGCTGGTTGAGTTGCGGGAACAGCCGGTTCCGGCCGAAGAACTGAATGTTGTGCTGCGCAGCTACCTGTTCGATCTTGATTTCTCCCGCGATCACAATGAAGCTATGGCGGTGCGCTACGGCTGGGGTTTACAGTCTGATTACTTGCGGACCCTGGAACGGGATCACGCGGAGTTGCAGCAGGTGACGGCGGAACAGTTACAGCAGCTGGCTGGTGAGCTTTTTACCGCTGTCGGGATGAAGCTGGTGGTGGTCGGCCCCTGGAACGAATGCGACCAGCAGGCTGTCGAGACGTTGCTGGCCGAGTTCCCGCTCAGCTCACCCGGATCGTCTTGTACAGAAAATTCTTGAAACGATAGAAGGCTTTTCGTCCTTCGCCCGACGGGTCAAAACAGGAACAGGGTCTACCATCGGTAAGGTGCCTTGGCCGGGAAGCAGTTCGTGGTTTTTAGACCTGGTGAGTTGAAAAATAAAAGGGTCCAATGACAAACAGCTGAAACAGCTGAAGATGTTGAGATTTTTCGGCTGGCAGAAATTGTATCGAAAAACTTAAGATAGCACCCGGTATGGCCCGGTGGCGTAACTGCGCAGCTGTAAAGCCCCATCATACTCGAAAAGAGCCTTGATGCGGTCCCGGTTAACCGGGTGACTGACCCGCTGAAGAACCTGCTCGGTCGGACACCATTCCACCTCGGGGGTTTCTTCACTCGGGGTCGGTTGCCCGGCCGAATAGTTCGCAATAAAGCAGAAAATCACCGTTGCAGGATCAGACACTTTTGACCAGATAACGGCAGGCTTTGCATTGCAGATCGTCACCCCGGTTTCTTCCAAAATTTCACGGCTCAGGGCATAAACCAACTCCTCCCGCTCCTCTACCCGACCCTGAGGGATTTCCCAACCACGGATATGATGCCTCACCAGCAGTACCTGCCCCTGATCATTATGGATCAGACAACTGACAACGAGAATATGCTTTGGCTGACTCACGATCATTAGTTGACCTCGTCAGTCTCACTCATTGCAGAAGCCACTCGGTTCTGCAACGCGTCCTCATCAAGCTCTTTCGGGAACAAGACCCACAATCGTCCGGGTTGTTTCATTCGCCCGGCAAAAGCTCCGGCATCATTCCCCATACCCCAGAAGAAATCGGCCCGGACCTGTCCCTTAATGGCCCCGCCAGTATCCTGGGCCACCATGAGACGATTAAGTGGTTGCTCACTCCCGGGATAAGTCGTTGCCAGAAAGACCGGAGCGCCCAATGGGATGGTACGGGGATCAACAGCAAGGCTACGTTGCGCGGTTAACGGAATCCCGAGAGCACCTGGCGGAGATGTGAACTCCGGGGGTAATTCACGGAAAAAAACGTAGCTGGGATTTTCCGCCAGCAGTTGTTGCCCCGCTTCGGGATTATTTTCGACCCAACGCCGGATATTCTGCATCGACATCTGGTCTCTGGTCATGGCATTCCGCTCCAGCAACAGTTTACCGATGGAACGATAACGACGACCATTCTGATTGGCATAATTAACCATCACCAATTCACCATCCGGCAAACGAATCCGACCTGAGCCCTGAATATGCAGAAAAAACAGTTCCACAGGATCTTCAACCCAGAAAATCTCGTGACCGGCCAGCGGGTTCTGTCCATTATCTATTTCACTACGTTCAAAATACGGCACCACCCGATGACCGACAACTCGACCACGCAAACGGTAATGACTCAGCTCTGGGTAAACCTCATCAAGGTCGACAATCAATAAATCGTCCGGCTGCGTGTAAAGGGGATATTTATAGATATCGGTTGGTGTCCGGCTGCCCGGCAGTTCCGGTCCATAGTAGCCGGTAATTAACCCCTCAAAACTGCCGTCCTCATTGCGCACCTGGTGAGGAAGGAAATAAGTTTCAAAAAAATCCCGCGAGTTCTGTGCCCCGGGCAAATCGATTTTACTTGCTTCTGCACAGACTTCCTGCCAGCGGGCACGTTTCGCTATCGCCCGACAACTTTGCCGGAAAGTCACAAAAGCCGCTTCGACTTGATCTTGCTGCCAACCCTCAATATCATCCCAAGCAACCGGCACAAAGGGGTCAGCCTTGGTAATTGGCGGTTTAATGACGCGGGGTTCAATCCTCTCATCCTCGGTGACCGGCAATGGAGCTTTACCGGCACAGGCAGCGAGGAAGAAAAGGAGAACCAGAGCGAAAAAACATTTTTTCATTTTGATAATTACCAACGCCTTCTTGGAATATTTTCGATTCAGCTCAATTGTTACAGAAATACGGCGAATAAATCCAGTTCTCAGTAAATTTTTCATAGAAACTTACAATATTTGAGAGGCCTGTGTTGCCATGATCTCGCCGCGAATTCATCTTATTGACAAAAGCTGCGAAAAGGTATAGTTTTTATACCATGCAATTCAGATTCGATCCTAAAAAAAGCCTCTCGAACCTATCGAAACACGGCATCGATTTCGATGTTGCACAAAACCTGTGGAATGACCCTGATCTATTGGAAATACCGGCGAAAACCGTTGACGAACCAAGATATCTTGTCGTCGGAAAAGTTGATGGTAAGCACTGGTCTGCCGTGATCACCTATCGCGACCAAACCATTCGCCTCATCTCGGTCAGGCGTTCCCGTCCAGAGGAGATCGAACTTTATGAAAGCTAAAGATTTCGACAAAAAGTTTGATGATAGCCAATCCGTGATCGACGACCTCGACCTTTCCAAAGCTCGCCGTCCCGAACAGGAACAGAAGCGCGTCAATGTTGATTTTCCCGTCTGGATGATTCAATCCCTTGACAAAGAGGCGCGCCGTCTCGGTGTCCCTCGGCAATCGATCATCAAATTGTGGATTGCGGAGAGACTTGAAAAGTTGGCGGGCTAGCCAGGTGGCACCAAGGCTTAAATCTGTTTTTTGGATCAAGCCATCTGTACTATCGAAAGTTACAATTTTTGAGACACCTCACTGCTTGGATTGAGTGTGCTATTTATCCTTAGGGAAAGCAGGATCACATTTTCGGACAACATTCAAGAAAGCCCCAGCCTGTCTTTCAGGCTGGGGCTTATTGCGTACTGGGAATAGTGAGTTATGAGACTAGTTTATCGCTGATGCTGATAGCTGGCTGATAGGAAATTCCTTTTCTGGGGATGGCGCCTGCGG
>JADFVC010000072.1 GCA_015222355.1 Chloroflexota bacterium
ACCTAGGAGAGAGGCGTCCAAACTGCCACCGCACCACCGGCGCAAGGCGCAATACTTGCGGCACCGGCTACGTCGTTAGCTGCACCGACAGCGGCCGGAACCGTACCTGTGACATTAGCAGCGCCCACGGCACCATTCATCCAGTAAACCTGGCTAGCATCTGCATCTGCCGCGAAGCACCGATCACCAGCGCTATTTTTAGTCGACATCGTAAAACTGGCACCAGTAACAGCTGTGGAATTAACAACCAGCGTAACGTTTGCAGAGACAGGGTATTCCACGGTAGTCGCGGCCGACGGAGCATTAGCACTAATGCCATTAATAGCAATAGCCAAAGCACCTGTTGCATTAGTGTAAGCAATACCAGCTCCCGCTGCACTAAGAAGTGCAGTTGACGGATAAACCTGCCAGTCGGAAAAGAAGGCCTCCATTGCCGTCCGGGTATTACGAAGGTCAGCAGTTGCAGCTGAATTAAATGCACGGATGCGATAAGCCGAAAACTGAGGGATGGCAATCGCCGCCAAAATACCGATGATCGCAACAACGATCAACAGCTCGATCAGGGTGAAACCTTTTTCATTACCTTTACGGAACTTCAACATATTTTGCTCTCCTTTTCTCTGAGGAATATTTAGCCGACAAGTCGGCCGACTTAAATGCATCTTTCTAACTACGATCCAATACATAGCAATGTGCGCACCAACATTTCAAAACTTTTATATAAATTTCAAAATTAGCTGCCAAGACACCAAGCTCACCTAGAAAAAGAAACGGGGGGAATCAAATTTAAGCAGAATAAGCTAATGAAATATCAATACTTTTACCTTTAAATGATTTTTTATTGGTTAAGGTATTTTGATGGCCGGGGTTGCATTGACGAAGGACAGTGATTTTTTTTGGGGCGGGAAAGAATCGCTTAAATCTGAATATTATAATAAATCTTCATGGCATGCAGTCAATTTTTGGCAACTTGGTGACAATTATTGTCACTAAAAATTATCCTCTTCCCCAACCCCTAATTTTGCCAACCGGTAACGGATCGAGCGAAAACTGATTCCCAGCAGTTCGGCGGCTCTGGTGCGGACTCCTGCTGATTTTTCAAGGGCCTTGAGAAGAACGGTTCTTTCCATCTCTTCCAGCCATTTTTCCAGTTCGAACCCTTCATCCGGAAGTTCATCGAGAACTCCACACGCACCACGGCTTTTATATTTTATCTGCTCCGGAAAAAATTCGACCGTTAACTCTTCGATCCCGCCAAGAACGACACAGCGCTCGACCAGGTTCTCCAACTCCCGGACATTCCCCGGCCAGTCATAGCCAAGCAACAACTCTAAAGCCTGTTTCTGAATGGGAAACTCTTTACGACCCGTCAACTGCTGATAAAAACTGTTGATCAACAGCGGAATATCATCCCGCCTGGTGCGCAACGGCGGCAGCTCTATTGAAACAACGTTCAAACGATAAAACAGATCTTCACGAAACTTCCCATCCTGAATCCTCTCGGACAAATCCTGATTTGTTGCGGCAATCAGACGGATATTAAGTGGAATATTTGCGGTCCCTCCGACCCTGCGAAACTCCCGTTCCTGAAGAACCCGCAACAGTTTGACCTGCATGCCCATCGGCAGTTCACCGATCTCATCCAAAAACAAGGTTCCATTCTCAGCAGATTCAAACAGACCCTCTTTGCGTTTATCAGCGCCGGTAAACGCACCCTTTTCGTGGCCGAACAGTTCGCTCTCCAGCAGATTTTCCGGAATCGCTCCACAGTTGATCGGCACAAAAGGGCGTTTTTTTCGGTCACTGTTCAGATGCAACGCTTTGGCGACCAACTCTTTTCCGGTGCCGCTTTCCCCGGTGATCAATACGTTCGCCTGACTCGGAGCCACCCGCTCCAACAGAGCAATCAATTTGGACATGGCCGAACTATGACCGATCAACCGCTGAAAAGAAAACCGTTGTCCCAGTTGTTGTTTCAGTTGACGATTTTCCTGTTGAAGTTGTTTCCGCTCCAGGGCATTTTTGATCACCAGACGGATTTCGTCATTCTTGAATGGCTTGGTAATGTAGTCGTAAGCTCCCAGCTTCATCGCTGCGACCGCTTCTTCCGTCGAAGAAAAAGCGGTCATCATCATGACGGTCACGTCATTATCCTGCTCGCGAAGTTGGCGCAGCAACTCGATACCGGTCATCTTCGGCATCTGGATATCGGAAATAATCAGATCGTAGGCGGTCTCCAGCGCCATATCCAGTGCGACGGCACCATTTGCAGCCTGTTCAACCTGATAACCCTCACGCTGCAGCAAAATGGCCAGCATTTCTCGCAGACTGCTTTCATCATCAACAATAAGAATTTTGGGTGCTTCGTTTTTAACCGCCATTCAATCAATGCTCCCCGGAAGCAAATTTCATAGAGAACCGCGCTCCGCCGGCGTCTCCCCTGTCAACCGTTACGGTTCCATTATGTGACTCGATAATCGAGTAGACAGAAGCCAGTCCGAGTCCCGTCCCTTTTTCCTTGGTCGAAAAAAAAGGTTCAAATATACGGCTTTTGATGTCAGCAGAGATCCCCGGGCCACTGTCTTCAACAACGATTGTCGGACCGACGGTATGATGAACGCTGAAAATTAATCTTCCATGCCCCAGCATGGCTTCCGACGCATTGACTGCCAAATCCCAGAGTGCTTGCCGGATCTGACCACGATCCAATGAAACAACAAACTCATCGGGGTAATTGCGTTCGATCTCTACATTCTCAAAACGGTGATCTGCGGCAAGCATATCAATCAATTCATCCAGCACAGAAACGACATTGACAGGCTCTTTAACCGGCGTTTTGGGCCGCGCAAAAGTGAGAAAATCGGTGAGCAGCCCACTGAGGCGCTCCGCCTCTTTAACAACAATTTTCATAAGGCGGCGGTCCTCTGCCGAGGGTTCGGTTCCTTCCATCAGCAGTTGCACGGATCCGCTGATAGAGGCCAGAGGATTACGAATTTCGTGGGCCATTCCCGAAGCCATCCGCCCCACCGCCGCCAATCGATCAGATCGCGTCAACTGTTCTTCAACTTTTTTGAGCTGGGTCAAATCCTGAAACGTCACCAGAAGGCCCTGTTCTTCGCCATTTCTGCCCCTGGCAATTGTCGTTGCGTAACCAAGGGCTAAACAAGATCCGGTTTTATCGACAAATTCCCCCTCTGCCCGAT
>JADFVC010000073.1 GCA_015222355.1 Chloroflexota bacterium
CTGTTCTGCCTCAGCGGTTGTGACTTGCCGGTTCTGGTCACGGTGTATATCTTCCGATACCGCTTGGGAAGGAGTCACCGGTTTATGGGCACACCCTGTAAACAAAAAAACGAAAAACAAGAAAATCAGTAGCAGATGGTTCAGTTGTCTTTTGCTCATATTATCAAATACCTTTCGTAACCCGGTCTAACTCTCTTTGGCTTTATTTCCAAACGGTTTAAAAACCACTATCAATTGCGGTAAAAGCGTCAGAGAGGCGATGAAGGCAATCAACATTGCCAATCCTGTTAACAGTCCGAAATAAATGCTTGGAATAAAATTGGACAAAACCAGAATCGAAAAACCGATAATGATTGTCACCGACGTATAAAACATTGCATGGCCGATGCTTCCATGACACCGATGCATGGTCATAATATAATTCCGGTCGATTTGAAACTCATTTGTAAATCTGTGTATATAGTGAATCGTGTCATCTACAGCAATTCCAACACTAATTGCCGCTATGGTAATTGTCATCATATCCAGGGGAAGATTCAACCAGCCCATTACGCCAAGGACAAAGCCAATGGAAAGCAGATTGGGAAAAATGGCGATCAAGGCAATTTTCAAAGACCTGAAAAGGATCAAAAACATGCCCATCAGTGCCAGTATTACAACGCCCAGTGTCAGGATTTGAGACCTGAAGAGACTCTGCAGCATATTGTTGTATAAAACCAGCATTCCGGATAAATGAACATGTTCTTTTTTTAAACCCACCTTGTTTACAAGATCATGCCGGATCTTTTTAAGCAGTTCGTTCCGTCTTAAAGATTTTTCAGAGTCTCTGACACGGATTGATAAACGGACCTGATTATTCTCAACAGATACGTAAGGTTTTATCACCATAGTTCTGAATTTTTCCGGCAGTTCACTGTATAGCAAGGCCAGTTGAAAATTATCGAGGGGCTTGTCGTTGTTTAATTTTTCAGCCACCTCCATCATGGTTCCCAGAGACAGAATCTTACCGGTTTCAGGCAGACTCTCAAGATAATTATGTGCAGCGACAACCCGGGCCATCTTGGCAGAAGTAAACCAGTATTTATTTTTGCTTTCCGCTTCATCAAATTCATCAAACTCGTCAAATTCATCACCATCTTCCGTTGCGGTTTCAGATGCCGCGGCAGGTACTGATACTGCAATCTTTTCAAAATCAACAATCACATCCAGAGGCGTGGTGCCGCCCAGATTCTGATCAATAACTTTCATACCCTGATAGATCTCGGTTGTATGTTTAAAATAATCGATAAAACTGTTTTCAACCGTCAGCCTTGATATTCCAATTGCGCTGAGTATAAAGGCGATACAGCTTAAACCCAATATAAATGTGCCGTGTGCCTGGGTGAACCCGGCTAAAAACGATGTCAGTGAAAAGTGCGATTTTTTTCCGGGACGCAGAGGTTCTTTACTCGTCAGCATCAACACGGATGGAAACAGAAGAAAGGTCATTACCAGGGATACAATAATCCCGGCGCTCATCATCCAGCCAAATGTTATCACCGGCAGGATATTGCAGAGCAGCAGCGAACCGAACCCCGCGATTGTTGTCAGCGCGGCATACAGGCATGGCTTCATCTTCAAACGAACCGCATCGAGAATCAGTTCCCGTTGCCCGGCATCAGGATTTTTCAAACTGAGTTCGCGATATCTCACAATCAGGTGGATCGTTATGGCCATAGTGATAATAAGCTGTAAGGATATAAAATTAGAAGATATGACCGTAACCTCCCAGTCAAACAATCCCAGAGGTCCCATCATACAAATTGCGGAAAAAGCGCAGCAGAGCACCGGCAAAAAGATCCAGCGTATTTTTCTGAAAATAATACCTAAAGTGAGGATTAGAAAAAACAGCACCCCAAGGCCGAACACTTTCAGGTCGTTTTTGATAAAGCTGATCAAATCGTCCGCGATCATGCTGACGCCTCCGAGAAAGAGTTGGGCATCCTGGCGATACTTGTCCATAATCGAACGGATTTCAGCAATATCCTGATGCCGGATTTTCCTTATCTTGTCCCGGTGCTTTTTAAATTGCTCGCTGACGTCTCTGAATTCAGCAACTTCCGCAGCAGTAAGGGAGCCGTCAGCTTTTTTTTCCTGAAAACCATTGCGACGGGCAAGTAGATCCCGGTAAATATCATCAATGGGTAAGTATATAAGAAGTGCAGTGGTTTTAAGATCCGGACTGACCAGAAGGTTTTGATAAAGAGGGCTGCTTTTAAACTCGATTTTTGCCAGTTTTTTGTCAACCGTTTCAGATTCCAGTGTCCGGATATTGGCGGCCAGTTCTTTAATCGGCACCGGCGGACTTTCCAGCAAAGGGACGTCAAGTATTGAAACCACTGAAGACACCCTTGCCATCCCCTTTAATTCATCACGCAACCGGGTCAGGTTTGACAGTACTTTATCTGAAAACAGATCGCCATTAGGGGCGTAGGTCATCACCAGATAATCTTGCAGACCATATCGTGAATCGATAAGCCGCGAATAACGCAGATCTTCGTCATTTTCGAGAACCAGAGTTTCTGCTGATGCGTCAAGTTTGAAGTCTTTTGCCTTATAACCCAGGAAAGAGACCACCGCCAAAATGCAGATAATGACGAGTCCGGGCCGCTTTAATATAACCTTATCAAAAAAACGCACGGTCAGAGAGTGAAGTGTTGTCATATTGATCGCTTACAGGAAGATAGAATTCACGTAACCGTTCACAGGTTCAGGCCTCCGGCTCGTAGAGGCGCGATCTTACGCCTCGGAGAGGTTCAACGTTCAGGGTTAAGGACAAAGAAAGCATTGAAGATCCGAAGTCCTCATTACAAATGTTCATTTTCCCAAGTAATTGCCAATTTGGCTTCAAATTTTGGATTAGGCCTGACGAAATTGACGCTTTTCTAGTAAATACGCATCCCAAATGCAGTCCGGGGACGAGAATGGAACCTTGAACTCCTGAACCCCTGAACCTTTGAACCCGTGAACGCCTACCAACATTCTTAC
>JADFVC010000074.1 GCA_015222355.1 Chloroflexota bacterium
AGTCAAGGGAAGTTCCATCAACAGTTCACAGCTGGCGGCAAACTGCTGCTCGGTTTCACCGGGGAAGCCAGTGATGATATCGAGGCCGATTGCGGCCTGCGGCTGGCGTTCACGTATAGCGATCAACAAATCACGGAAAAATCCGGTCGGGTAGTGCCGGTTCATCTGTTTGAGGATCAGATCATCTCCGGCCTGCAACGGGATGTGATAGTGTGGGCAGATCCATGCAGAGGCAGCGATATATTCGAGCAGCGCGACGGGAAGCTCGGTCGGTTCGATGGAACCGAGACGCAGCCGACCGGTAAAAGCACTGGCCTCAATCGCTTTCAGCAAATCCAGCAGATCGAGTTGTGGCGCTAAATCCCGGCCGTAGTGACCGATATGGATACCGGTCAGGACAATTTCCGGATAACTGGCTGCGCAGAGATTTTCCACTTGGGTCACCACATCGGCAAGCGCCACCGAACGACTGCGACCACGAGCGTAAGGGATGATGCAATAGGAGCAGAAAGCATCACAACCATTCTGAATTTGCACAAAGGCGCGACTGCGTTGCTCAAAACTGCTCAGCGGCAGAGTTTTTGCCTCATCAGCCTGGCGAATATCCGAAACCATCACCTGAGCGACTGCGGAATCGATCCTGTTCAACCTGTCGAGGAAATCTCTCTTCTCCTGGTTGCCGATCACCAGTGTCACCCCAGGCAGATCAGCCAGGGCCTTTGGATCGATCTGGGCGTAGCAACCGGTGACTACCACCCGCGCCTGAGGATTAATCCGGCGAGCCCGGCGAATCAGGTTGCGGGATTGTGCATCGGTTGCGGCAGTTACCGTACAGGTATTGACAATCACCAGTTCTGCGCCCTTCGCAAACTCGACCTGTCGATAACCGGCCTTGCTCAATTGTTCGCTCATGGCCGCGGACTCAAACTGGTTGGTTTTGCAGCCGAGCGTGACCATTGAAAAGGTCCCGATCATTGAATCCAACCCCCGCCAACCACCGTGTCTCCCTGATAAAAAACCGCCGCCTGTCCCGGCGTGATCCCTTTTTGCGGCTCTATAAAGACGACCCGCGCCCGCTTCCCGGGCAATGGCTCAACCTGGGCAGGCACTTCATGATGTCGGTAGCGGATGCGGCAATGGGTATTCAGTGTCTGCGTGGGCTCTGGAATGTGCCAATGACAGCCGTCAATCTGCAGTTCTTTACGACTCAGATGCTGCTTTTCACCGACAATAACCTGTTTTTTAGCAACATCGAGCGCGATGACAAAGAGTGGCTCCGTCCAACCGATCCCCAGCCCTTTTCGCTGCCCAACGGTATATCGATAAACTCCTCGATGCCGACCAAGAACCTTGCCGGAGATATGGACGATTTCCCCATCCAGTTGTCCGGCACCCCGTTCTTCTTCCAGAAACCGCACATAATCTCCATCCGGCACAAAGCAGATATCCTGACTTTCGGCTTTTTCCGCAACACGCAGGTTAAACCGCGCGGCATGCCGACGGACTTCGTCTTTACTCATCTGCCCTAACGGAAAAAGAGTCTGCGCTAACTGTTCCTGAGTTAAGGTGAAGAGAAAATAACTCTGGTCTTTCGCATGATCCAAACCTTTACGTAACCGGTAACGGTCCCCTTCTTTGTCGATCATTGCATAATGCCCGGTTGCCATAAAATCGGCTTCCAGCTCACGCGCTTTACGCAATAACAAGTCAAATTTGAGAATTTGATTACAGAGCACACAGGGATTAGGCGTACGTCCGGCAAAATACTCATCACAGAAGCGATTGATCACTTCCCGTTTAAAATCTTCTTCAAAATTGACGACATAAAATGGGATATCGAGCTGTTCGGCGACCCGGCGTGCATCGTAAACGTCATCCAGCAAACAGCAGGGCCCGAAACTGTCGTCGTTTTCTGCCGCAAAGGTGGAATAATCCCGGATCTGCATGGTCATCCCGATGACCTCATAGCCCTGTTCTTTAAGCAGGGCCGCGGTCACCGAAGAATCGACTCCGCCGCTCATCGCGACGACTACCCGTTGTTTTTTCACATCAGTCCCTGAACAGACAAAGGAGGGCAACCACTCACCGTGGCGCCCTCCTGCAGTTGATGATTTACATTAACTGTTAATATTAAGCGTTTTGTTCTTTATAGTTTTTAATCGCTTCATGCAGGGCATCCGCTGCCAGATTGGAGCAGTGCATTTTCGCCGGCGGCAAGCCGTCGAGGGCCTCGGCAACAGTTTGATTGGTCAATACCAGAGCTTCGTCAATGGTTTTACCGATGGCCATTTCTGTCACCATCGACGAAGTGGCAATCGCCGCGCCGCACCCAAATGTCTTGAACTTGACATCCTGAATAACGTTATCTTCCACCTTGAGATAGATTTTCATAATGTCACCACAGGACGCATTGCCAACTTCACCAACCCCGTTGGCATTCTCTATTTCACCCACGTTACGCGGGTTGGAAAAGTGATCCATAACTTTATCTGTGTACATAAGGTATCTCCTGGTATTCTTCTCGACGATTTACTGATCGGCCCGAAATTCAGATCCGACGAATGATGCGACACTCGTCACAGCTCAACGGCGTGGGCTCATCTCTGTTATACAACGGACTCATCTCCCGCAACCGCTGTACAATCGGCGGCAGTTCCTGCAGGACAAAATCGATATCTTCTTCCGTGTTATCGGTCCCCAAACTGAACCGGGTACTGGAATGTGCCAGAATCACCTCAACACACATGGCGCCCATAACGTGTGACGGCTCAAGCGAACCGGAAGTACATGCCGAACCTGAGGACGCAGCGATGCCTTTCAGGTCGAAATGGAGCAACAATGCTTCACCTTCAATATGGGCGAAGCTGATGTTCAGGGTATTCGGCAAACGCAGGTCAGGGTTCGGGTGTCCATTCAGCTTGATTTCCGGCACCAACTCCTTGATCCCGGATTCAAGTTTGTCACGTAACTTCCTTACGTAGGTATAATTCTTTTCCAGGTTCTGCCGGGCCAGTTCACAGGCAACCCCCATCCCGACGATACCGGCCACGTTATGGGTCCCCGCACGCCGGTTACGCTCCTGGTGCCCCCCGTGCATGAGACGGGTCAAACGGGTACCACGCCGGATGTAAATCGCCCCGACACCCTTCGGGGCACCGATTTTATGACCGGAAATAACCGCCAGATCGACATTGGCTTTCTGCACGTCAACGGGAATCTTACCAACCGCCTGCACGGCATCAGTGTGAAAACGGACCTGGTGTTTTTTCGCAATCTGCCCGATCTCTTCGATCGGATAGATATTACCGGTTTCGTTATTCGCCCACATCACGGAGATCAGGATGGTTTTATCGGTAATGGCAGCTTCCAGGTCAGCCAGGTTGAGCATGCCGTCTTTATCGACTTTCAGATAAGTGACATCGTAGCCGTTCTTTTCCAGAAACTCACAGGTTTCCAAAACGGCCGGATGCTCGACCGATGTCGTAATGATGTGATTCCCCTTGTCTTTAAGGGCGTCTGCTGTTCCTTTAATGGCAAAGTTATCGCCTTCGCTACCACACGAGAGAAAGACGATCTCTGCCGGCGAGCAATTGATGAGAGCCGCCACCTGCTCACGAGCTTTTTCCACCGCACCACTGACCATCCGACCAGCCCAGTGGAGACTTGAAGGGTTGCCAAACTGTTCGCGGTAAAACGGCAACAGCGCCTCCAGAACTTCCGGCTTGACCGGCATTGTTGCATTATTGTCCAGGTAAATCTTTTTCACTTAAATCCTCCAAATGACGATCGATTGATACGGTTCTATTATTATTATAAATACCGAAACACAGCTCAGCCGCCGCATTTTCGGCGCCCTTCAATGGTTAAATCTTCCAATGTTTTGGATGCGAGGAAATTACGAATCTGTTCACCCAAACCCTGCCAGACCGATTGCGTTGCACATTCTGTTGTGCAGCTACAGCTGCCGTCGGAATTCATACAGGAAACCGGCACCAGGGTTTCTTCGACCGTATCGATAATTTGATCGACACGAATATCAGCGGCAGGCCGAGCCAGAACATAACCACCCCCCGGCCCGCGGACACTTTTCACAATATCTCCGCGACGCAATTTGACGAACAACTGCTCGAGGTAGGTCAGGGAGATATTCTCACGGCTGGAAATTTCCTTGATCGAGACTGGTTCGCCATGACTGGAGAGATTGAGTCTGACCAGCGCGCAAACTGCATATTGGGCCTTGGTCGACATTCTCATCAGCTGGTCTCCGTCTCCCTGGTTCGTTCCAACTCAGCCTTCAGCGCCTGTTGTTCTTGTTTCAGACTCTGGACCTGGTCCTCCAGGCGACCGATCTGCTCCATCATACAACTCACAGCCTTGGCCACCGGGTCGGGAAGGTTGCCATGCTCCAGATCAGCACCCGATTGCTGTTCGCCGGAAAGAACCACCCGCCCGGGGATCCCGACGACTGTCGCACTCTTGGGAACCTCTTTGACGACAACCGAATTCGACCCGATCTTGCTATCACGACCGACGGTAAAAGGTCCGAGAATTTTCGCCCCGGAACCGACAATAACGTTATCTTCCAGCGTCGGATGCCGCTTCTCTTTAGCCCAGGAGGTTCCTCCCAGAGTCACCCCATGATAAAGAGTACAGTTCTCACCGATCTCAGCCGTCTCGCCGATAACAACCCCCATACCGTGATCGATAAAAAAACTAGGACCGATGACTGCTCCGGGGTGTATTTCAATCCCGGTCATGAAACGACCGACATGCGAAACAAACCGCCCGAGGAAATGGAAGCGGTGCGTCCACAACCAATGAGAGGGTCGGTAAAACAGCATGGCGTGAAAACCGGGGTAACAGAAAATAATCTCGAAGACACTTCTCACCGCCGGATCGCGATCAAAAACCGCCCTTAGATCTTGTTTGAGCTGCGAGAACATTCTAGCTACCTCCAAACTTGGAATTGCGGACAAAAAAAATGAGCCACTCACTCGTTTCCCAGATGAAAACTTCAGCATGAGCTATCATACCTGAGCATTTCTGTCAATTACTTAAAGTGTTTTGCTCGGGTATTTTCAACACGGCAAAAAAGCTGAATAGCAGTCGACAACGCACAACAATTCACCTATAATGCACGCGCTTATTTGCCACGCGTTTATTTGCGGGCGATCTGGCCCGTATGCCCTTCCCTATGCCCAAGGAGTGAGAAGATGCCCGATTTCAAGTATCAGGATCCCATGCCGCTGAGCGCGGACACTACCAAGTACTACAAAATCGAAGGCTCTGAAAAGTACGTCAGTGTTGCCAATTTCGATGGCAAAGAGGTACTCAAGGTTGAGCCGGAGGCGCTGACAGTATTAGCCAACACGGCTATGCGTGATGTCGCATTCTTGCTGCGCCCCGAGCACAATGCGCAGGTCGCCAAGATTCTCAGCGACCCGGAATCCTCGCCAAATGACCGGGGTGTGGCCATGGCATTTCTGCGTAATGCAGAAATTTCCGCCGAATTTGAACTGCCGCTCTGCCAGGACACCGGAACAGCAACCATTGTTGCCAAAAAAGGTCAGCAAGTCTGGACCGGTTGCAACGATGCTGAGCGGATTTCTGAGGGTGTTTACAAAACCTACACCGAAGAAAACCTGCGTTATAGCCAGACCGTTGCCCTGGACATGTATGAGGAAAAAAACACCGGCACCAACCTGCCGGCACAGATTGATATTTATGCCACTGAAGATGACGCATACAAGTTCCTCTTTATCGCCAAGGGTGGTGGTTCTGCCAACAAAACCATGCTTTATCAGGAAACCAAGGCCTTGCTCACCCCTGATGCACTTTATAACTTCCTCGTCGCCAAAATGAAAACTCTCGGTACGGCTGCCTGCCCTCCATACCACATGGCCTTTGTCGTCGGTGGCACCTCTGCTGATGCCGTGATGAAAACGGTCAAGCTTGGCACAGCCAAGTATCTCGATAATCTGCCGACCAAAGGAAATGAGCACGGCCAAGCTTTCCGGGATATCGAGCTTGAAGAAAAACTGCTCAAAGCGGCTCAGGATCTTGGCATCGGTGCTCAGTTCGGCGG
>JADFVC010000009.1 GCA_015222355.1 Chloroflexota bacterium
CCTCTCAATTACAGTTTTTCTTTACAATCCCTTAAGGAGGGTGTCCGTGCGGTCTTGCCCAAACCCTATTTGTCCGAACGACGTGAAACTTACGTTAAGGATCTCATTGTTTTTTTCAACACCTTTCAAACCTATATCCGCAGCTGTTTCAACGAAGAACGGCGTCAACAGTTTGCCACGTTGCGCAACAGCCTTTCCGGCTTGCGTTTGCTGGACAAAGCTCCGAACATTGCCCTCACAGTGTTACAATTTGTCGGCGAATTTTTTGAACGCAGCCTGACGCTGATTGTCGACAAGTCTGACCTGATAGCAGAGCGAAGCCTCGGAATCATGACCGATAAAAATCAGGGGGCATCAGCAGCGATGAAATTTAGAATTCCGGTGATTGACGGATCTATTTTTCAAAATGTCATCAAAGAAGGAACAACGCATTACGGTCCGAGTAAGGATGGAACTCTGGAGGAGTTTCTTTATCCGGAAATCGATGCTCCGATGGAGTCCACCATGCTTTTGCTGCCATTAAAAAGCAATGATCGGGTAATTACTCTGACTTATGCCGATTTCGGCAACAAAAAAATCGGTCAAGTGCCGCTCGATTTTCTGGAGTTTTTTATCAGCCAAGCGGGCATAGCCATGGAAAATGCCCTATTCCGTAAACAAATGAAAAAATCTTCCGGGCCATAATCTGGCCGCCAAGGTGCTGTGATGGATATCAAAACATTAAATCAGATTCTGGAGATTGCTTTTGCCAAACGGGTTTCAGACGTTCACTTTGAGGTCGACAACCCACCTTTTTTTCGCGCTCATGGACAATTGCTGCGCTCGAAACTTCCCAGCCTGAAGCCGGCAGATACTGAATTTATCGCCTCGACCATCATGACACACAACGGTCGTAATCTGCCGGAAAACTTCAAAGAGTTTGATGCTTCCTATTCACTCTCAAACAACGGCCGGTTCCGGGTCAGTATTTTTAAGCAAAGAGGGAACGTCGGCATCGTTATGCGGGTCATTCCACCCGAAATCGGCAGTTTTCAGGATTTGAAACTACCGGCAGTACTCACTGAAATTGTCAAAGCACCAAACGGCCTGGTTTTGGTCACCGGTCCGACCGGTCACGGTAAATCAACCACCCTGGCTTCGATGATCAACTATATTAATGATAAATATTCCTTCAATATCATTACCATAGAAGATCCGATAGAATTTCTCTTTTCTTCCAGAAAAAGCTGCATCATTCAACGTGAAGTCGGCATCGATACCGATAATTTCAGCACTGCACTCAAGACATCCTTGCGCATGGATCCAGACGTGATCATGGTTGGGGAAATGCGCGATCTGGAAACCATTGATGCCTGCATCAAAGCTTCAGAAACAGGTCATCTGGTCTTCTCAACGTTGCACACGCCAAATGCCGTGACAACAATTAACCGTCTGGTTGGTCACTTCCCCCCGGATGCACAAGAAATCATTCGACAACGTTTGGCCGATATTCTCGTCGCAACTGTTTCGCTGCGCTTGGTTGAAGACAAGGAGGGTGAAAATATCATACCGGTCGTCGAAGTCATGCGGGCCACAACAACGATTCAGGCCTGTATTCGCGACGGTAATCTGGACGAAATCAAAGGACATATCGAGAAAGGTAGTGCGCAATACCAGATGCAATCGATGGACCAGCATCTGATCCAGTTGTGCAAAAAAGGCATCATCACCATGAAGGAAGCAAAGCGTGTGTCTAATTCGATGGACTTGGAACGGAAACTCAATTTCACCTGAATCGATATAAAAAAAGCCTGACAAGAAAATGTCAGGCTTTTTCGTTAGTATTGAAAACTAAGTCAGCAACCACAACCACAGTCATGGCAAACCATCTTATCGCTTCCAGAAGGTTCGACAGTTTCCGGCGCAAAAACCACCCTGTTGATTCCTCGACGCAGATCCTCGACGATGTCCAGAGTTTTACTGGCACCGATGACGCGGCCAAGGGGAAGGCTGCCAATCCCTGCCGCAGGATAAGCCACGCGCATACTATTGAGAAGATCCTGGTATCCTCTGATTTCAGACACAAATTCCTCTTCAATACAGCGTAACTGGATACCGAAACGGAAAAGCTCCTCTTTCATCTCAGTCAGCATTTTTGTCAGCCCGGCAGTCGGATCAGCATATTACCATTCACCAGCAGGCCATATGCGCTGAAAAAAAACGACATCAAGAATTTTGTCGGCCATTTATTATCCTACTCAATCCAGGAGATATCACCGCGGCCCTGACGTAAAACTTCAATCTGGTCATCGATCAGACTGATAACTGTGGAGGCCTCACCAAGCGAAATCCCACCATCGATTACCATATCCACCATGCGCCCCATGTTTTCGTCAATTTGCCGGGGATCCTGAGGTGCTGATTCTCCAGAAAGATTAGCACTGGTGGTGACCAGGGGATGACCGAGTTGCCTGACAATCTCCTGGCAAATACGATTGTCAGGGATCCGCACACCGACGGTTTTTTGCTTGGTACTCAATGAATCAGGAACAATTTTTGTGGCTTCGAGAACAAAAGTATAGGGGCCGGGCAGATGCCGCTTCATGATTTTAAAGGCAAAGTTACTGACCTGAGCGTAGTTAGAAATTTCCGCGAGGTCAGTACAGATAAAAGAAAAAGGTTTCCGACTATCGCGCTGTTTAATCTGAAAGATTTTTTTGACCCCTTTGCGGTTAAAAATATCGCAACCAAGGCCGTAAGTTGTATCTGTCGGATAAATAATCACCCCGCCCTGCCGCAGACATTCTGTCACCTGGTTGATATGACGTGTATGTGGATTTTCCTGATTGATCGACAGAATCATGCCAGCTCCTCATTTCTGTATCATGCCAGTAAACTGTCGCAGTCTACTCTGACCATCTTGCTAAAGCAACATTTTCAAATCGGGGACCTGATGCATCTCGGCATATATGGAGGTCAATTGTTGATAGTTCTGAAGAGCGACCTGAACAGAGACCGATTGATAGGTTCCTTTGCCGCTGGGGCGGCTGCGTACCGCATCGGTGCCGACGGGAACATGCTTCGCAACAGCAGTCACAATGGCCTGTTTAAAGCGATCTCCAGCGACACCGAGCGCTTTAAATTGATAGTGGC
>JADFVC010000075.1 GCA_015222355.1 Chloroflexota bacterium
GGTTATGCCGCCAGCTTAATAGACGGACCGGCGTAGCCGGGCCGGGGTTTTTACCAATATGCCTCATCCGGGGTCTTGTCGTCCAGTTTGGAGTGAGGGCGCTGCTCGTTGTAATACTTGATCCAACGGTCAATCCCTTGCCGGACCTCGCTTCCGGTTTCATATCCACTTCCCCAAAAAGATCCCCTCACTACCCCCCAATATCTATTCCATGTCAACCCACCGTAATTCGGCTCATAGTCTCGAAGTGGGTATACAATATTTTGGGTTGTCACATCATCGAAGGTTAAGGTTATCGCTATTGCACTTGAAGTGGTTAACAGACCAAACATTAGTACGCCTATTGCCAACACTGTTAACAGTTTCTTCTTCATTTTTTCCCCTTTACAATGTATTTTCTCAAAAAGATCATCGACAATACCCATGTCTGTGTTGCGCAAAAAACAGGCCGAAGCTTTAGGTGAGTATATTCATCAAGTTGTTGATTTATCGACTGAAGTTACTTTTCTGTGTAAACTTTTTCGACATCAAGTTAAGGCTTTGTTGGCGGCGGCAAAGAAGGTCTAATTGAAAGGCTGATATACTTGATCCCATGTGGACGATTCTGCCTTGATAAACCATCGCAGGCGATCTCAAGAGACTTCGGCTTCAACTCTATCCCCCTGCTACACAAAAATGAGACAGATTCCCCACATGGACAAATCCGGAACCGGCACTGTACCCTCAAATACCACCCGCCAAGGGATCCTTTTCGGCTTGGTGGCTTATACAACATGGGGCTCTTTCCCGGTTTTCTTCAAGGCTTTGGCCGGGGCGACACCACTGGAAATTGTCAGCCACCGGATTTTCTGGTCGGTGGTTTTTCTCTTTATCCTGGTCAGCGGTAAACGTCAACTCGGCAACCTCTGGGAGACCTTGCGGGATCGTTCGACCCTGCTGACCCTGTGCGGCTCAACCCTGCTGATTGCGACCAACTGGCTGGTCTTTATCTATGCCATTCAACGTGGTGAAGTGCTGCAATCGAGTCTCGGTTATTTCATCACCCCGCTGCTCAGCGTGCTGCTCGGCTTTCTCTTTCTGCGGGAGCGCCTGACCCGCTGGCAGCAGCTCAGCGTTTTGCTCGCTTTGCTCGGTGTCCTGAATCTGACCTTCCAGCACGGCCAATTCCCCTGGATCGCCCTGGTTCTGGCCACCACCTTCGGGCTCTATGGACTGCTTCGCAAACTGGCCAAGGTAGATGCCATGATCGGCCTGACGGTCGAAACCCTGCTGCTGGGCCCCATTGCCCTGGGTTACATCCTCTACCTGGCGAACCTGCAGCAGAGCAACTTTTTATCCGGCACCCTACGGTTGGATCTCCTGCTGCCGCTGTCCGGAGTGGTCACCGCCGTTCCACTGCTGTTGTTTGTCGGAGCCGCCCGTCGCCTGCAACTCTCGACAATCGGCTTTCTACAGTACATCACCCCCAGTTTGCATTTTATTCTGGCGGTCGGTCTTTACGGTGAACCCTTTTCCCAAGGACATTTCATCAGTTTTCTGTTTATCTGGGCGGGACTGGGAATTTATTCCGGGGATGCGTTCTGGAAAATTCGCTCCGGCGGACCCGAAACATTGAGGAGAAACAGCCGATGAGCAATATGAATACCGATGCGGGAATGCCGATTACTCTGACCCTGGAATCAGGAACCTACTACCGCTGCAGCTGCGGAGAATCACAGGATCTGCCCTTTTGTGACGGCAGCCATCAGGCCGGTGAGAATCTGCCCTTCAAGTTCGAGGTCGAGGAGCGGAAGAAGGTTTACATTTGCAGCTGTGGCAAAACGGAGAATCAGCCTTATTGTGATGGCAGCTGCGGGGTCGAGGTCCCTTAGTCCGAGAACTGCCTTTTCAGCCCATAGCTACGGCTATGCGCTCTCAAACGAGCCCAAATCTGCCCTCAAA
>JADFVC010000076.1 GCA_015222355.1 Chloroflexota bacterium
CTTCGGCAACGGCCGGCAGGTCCAGCATCTGCCGCAGCGGCGTCGCCATTTCAGCGGGAGGAAAGGCGACTTTTTCACGTATTTCGACTGGGGCCGTCTTGTGACTCAACCCCACTACAACAATATTCATAGTCTGTTTTTCAGACTCCGATTACAGCTTGGAAAAAGCTTCGAAGGTGTGTTGACCGTCAAGCAGCAGGTTCACCCCGAGAAAAGTAAACAGCAGGAACAGGAAACCGATAATGGAAAAAATGGCCGCTTTGCGGCCGCGCCAGCCGATCGTCAACCGGCCGTGCAACAGGGCCGCATAGAGAAACCAGGTAATCAGCGCCCAGGTTTCTTTCGGATCCCAACTCCAGTAGGCACCCCAGGCAGTGTTCGCCCAGAAGGCCCCGCTGATAATCCCCAGCGTCATTAACGGGAAACCGACGCTCAGGCAGGTGTAATTCACTTTGTCAAGGGTGCCGAGGGACGGTAATAATTGATAGATCCTGGTAAAACGCTTGCTCTTCAGCATCCGATCCTGGATCAGGTACATCACCCCGGCACCGAAAGCGAGGGCAAAAGCCGCATTGCCGAAAAAGGCAAAGACAATATGAACCGGGAACAGCCAGCTTCTCAGCATCGGGTTGAGCTGGACGACCACGTCCGGACTGAGGGCGCTGCCGAGCATCAGCAGAAAAGCCAGCGGACTGGCAAAAGCGCCCATCACCGAGAGGCGGAAACGCAAATCAAGCAGCAAGAACAACAGAACCAGACACCAGGCAAAGAACGACAGGGATTCGTGCAAGCTGGTGACCGGGGCACCACCGGCGGTGGAATGCCGGACAGCGAAGCAGGTGGCATGCAGGATAATCCCGGCAAGCAACACCCAACGCCCGGTTCGGGCTGCCTGCGGCCGTTTGCCGAGCATCGCCATCAGGTAGCAGATGCTGGCCAGCAAATAAATAAGAGTAGTCAGGTTAAACAACAAATTCATGGTCCCCATGGCATCCCTTCCGGCAGTTCGACCTGCAACTGCGCCAGAGAAAATGCTTCACCGAAGGTTTCCTGCAACAACTGGTCGATATCCTTGACTTTCCCCTGATCAAGCAGCGGAAGCAATCGATTCTCCCAGAAACAACGCAAAACCTGTTGATTATATTGACTGCGCAACGGGGCAGTCAACCACTTTCGCCGCACGGCGGACATGATCTCCACCGACAGGCCCCAGCTATCAGGTACCTGCTCTGCCAGGCGATCACGCAACAGGGCCGCCAGGGCCGGACTCCCTCCCCCGGTCGACACCGTGATCTGCAGCGCCCCGCGCCTCAATATTGCCGGCAGGGAAAAGTCTCCTACTTTTAAATTATCACTACAACAATTGAAAACACCCAGGAGGCGTGCATCCTCGACAATCTGCCCATTAACCGCAGCGGAGTCGGTACAGGCAAAAACCAGCCTGGCTCCCCGGAGATCCTCCTTCCGATAGGCGCGCCCGATCGATTCAATCCGGCTTGAGCAAAGGGGTGATTCAGTCAAACAGGGATCAACCAGGCGAATCCTCGCCCCTGCTCGCAACAAGTTGCCCAGCTTCCGTCGCCCCACAGTGCCCGCGCCAACCACAACGACCTGCTGATCGCGCAGATTCAACACCAACGGAAAATCAAAATATCCCGCAACAACAGCCATGCTGACACAGACCCTAAACGCCGAACAATTCTGACTCGACCAGCTCACACAACAGCTGTCCGGCGATCAGCGTCAACTCCAGCTGCCTTGGCACAGAATCGGTCCCCAGCTCAAGGCAGATATCAATACCGTCACGACAGAGCGGCTCCTGCTCTCTGGCAACGGTCAGCAGGGCGACCGGTTGTTCATTTTCCATAACTTCATCGCGCAATAGCTGCAGCGCAGTGGATGGCGAGCCATCATTTAAAATCAATAACAAATGCCGGGCGCTGCCGAGAGATCGATAATGCCGCACCAGCCGTTGATCGAACTGGCCGGCATTCATCATGGCCGTCAATAGCATCTGATCGCTCCCCAAGGTCACCGCCGGCAAAACCGGGCGATCAAAACCGAGCCGATAAGTGAAATGGCTGGTCAGCAACTGGGCGACCGGTTGAAACGCCGCACCAGCGGCAATCAGCAGCTGTCCCCCCCCGGCGAACATGGCACCCATTTGCGTTGCCAAACGGGTCAGCTCAGCATTTTGTTGCCGGCAGAATTCCCCCAGTAAATCCTGAATCTGGCTGCATGTTGCAGTAATGCGTTGATTCATTTTTATTCTCCCGGACCGTTCCCCTTCGGGCAGAGTCCAACCTTGATAGCGTCGCAAAAAGTCCGCCCTCACCCCGTCAAGCGACTGGGCAGCCAGGGAGATTGCAACTTGATTTTTTTGGCAGCTTCTATATATTTGAATTCGATTGTGCTTTCATTAACCACCAAGATGCCAACACTGAACAAAGGAGAACCACAAATGGCTGGCGATAAAGTTGCAGAATTTACTGACGATAATTTTGATGCAGATGTTCTGAAATCATCCGTTCCGGTGCTGGTCGATTTCTGGGCAACCTGGTGTGCTCCCTGCAAAGCGATCGCTCCGGTGATCGATCAACTTGCTGAAGAGTATGACGGCAAGGTCAAGATCGGCAAGGTGAATGTCGATGAGAGCCCGGCAACCCCGGGCCAGTACGGCGTCCGTGGCATCCCGACGATGATTCTCTTCAAAGATGGTCAGATCGTTGACCAACTGGTCGGTGCCGTCCCGAAAACCCAGATAGAAAGCCTGCTGCAAAAAGCGCTATAAATCCTCAATGTGAAAGGGCTCCAGAAATGGGGCCCTTTATTTATTGAGCCGCTATCCCCTCCAGCAAATCGCGAATCTGCCGCCGCTCGGCGGTGGTCAAGCGTGCTGAATTCAACTCATCAAGCAACTGACGTCGCTCTTTTTCAACCTGTTGTAACTCATCATCTGCCTGCTTGATTGTCGTACGCGATTCATAGCTCCAGCGCCTTTTCGCCTGACGTTTGAGTTGCACAGCCTGCCGGTGTCTTTCGACCAGCGATTCTGCCTGAAGCTTTAATTCCCGAGCTGCTGATTCTTTCTCTTGCTGTTCCCGTTCTGCGGCACGCACTGAGTCCTGAAATTTGCCGCCCGGTTTTTGCGGATCAGGTGCGGCAGGGACAATGATCAACTTATCGCTCTGCAGCTTGATCTCTTTTTCCTGACCGAGGCATTCTTCCGGTAAACCCTGTAAGTTATCCGCAAAGTGCCATTGCCCCTTGCTGTCACGGCAGGAATAGTTTTTTACCCAACCAACGGACGGGATTAACAGCAACAATAAAATGGCAAGCAGAACCTTTTTCATCTCAGCTCCCCTTTCCTTCAATCTTGGTGGTCTCGCAAAAAAGAATACGCTGGCTAAGCAAAAAGTCCGCCATCAAAATTGGCGATGGCTGTCCAGCATGATCGTCACCGGCCCGTCGTTGACCAGCTCTACAGCCATCTCAGCCCGAAAC
>JADFVC010000077.1 GCA_015222355.1 Chloroflexota bacterium
CCTTGTTGCTGCGGCCATTGGGTTGTTCTTTATTTTGCGGATCAGGCCGTTGTTTGGTTTCCGGAGTGGGCTGGTCGGCCTGATGTATCAGAGCAAACGTCATGGGCCTTGATGAAAAATGGACAGAGCTGCCGGCGGTGCAGCGACGTTTCCTGCTTTTTTCCGTAGCAGTTGCGATCATTTTTCTACTGCTCGTCTTGCGTCTCTGGTTTTTGCAGATAGTCAATCACGAGGAATATCTGGAACGTTCGATCCGTAACCGCACCCGGGTCTTGTCGTTGGAAGCGCCACGGGGTCCTATTTATGACCGCAACGGGGTGCTGCTGGTAGATAACCGCCCCTCTTTCTGCATATCCGTTTTGCGTCAGGATGTTGAAGATCGAACGAGGTTGTTAACCCGGCTGGCGGAATTATTGGAAGTCGATCGTGACGTTCTTGAACAGCGCTGGCAAAAGGGGCGGCATTTTCCGATCTACCGACCGGTTCCGCTGGCGACCGATGTCAGTCGGGAAGTGTTGGAACGGATCCAGGAACAGGGTGTTGACCTGCCCGGGGTGCTGACCGAGGTGCGTCCGGTTCGTGATTATCTGGAGAAAGGTTCGGCTGCCCACCTGATTGGTTATTTGGGTGAAATCACTGAAGAAGAGTTAGCAAGTGCAGTGTCCCGTCAATCCCGGGCAGGTGATTTAGTCGGCAAGGTTGCTTTGGAAAAAACCTTTGAACCTTTTCTGCGGGGTGAAAAGGGGCGACGTTTGGTCGAGGTCGATGTCAAGGGAAAGTTGTTGCGTCAGTTACAGAAGGAATCTCCCCGGGCGGGCAACAAGCTGTATCTGACCCTTGACCGTGAATTGCAACGGGCTGCCGATGAGGCATTTGGAGAACAGTCGGGGGCGGCGATTGTCCTGGATGTTGAGAATGGGGACATCCTGGCGATGCTCAGCCGGCCGACCTTCGACCCGGCCCTGTTTGCTCGGGGTATTGCCAGTGATGAGTGGCGTGAGTTGCTGAATGATCAGCGGCATCCTTTACAGAATAAAGCGATTGCCGGTCAGTATTCACCCGCCTCGACGTTTAAAATGATCGTTGCCCTGGCGGCGCTGCGCGAAGGGATCGTCGGGACGAAAAGGGAGATCGACTGTCAAGGGGATTTTGAACTTGGCGGCTCCCGCTTCCGTTGTTGGAAAAAGGCCGGGCATGGTCCGACCGATTTGAAAAAAGCCCTGCGTGAGAGCTGTGATGTCTGGTTCTACCAAGTCGGGCTTGAACTGGGGATCGACAAGCTTTCAGCCGCCGCCAAAGAGTTCGGTCTGGGGGCTCCGGTCGGGTATCCATTGCCGGGCGAGAAAGCGGGCGTCATCCCTTCTCAGGAATGGAAGCGGGCCCGGTTCAAGCAACCCTGGTACGCGGGTGAAACGGTTATTGCCGCCATCGGCCAGGGTTTTGTGTTGACGACACCGATCCAGCTGGCAGTCATGACGGCAGCCTTGGCGAATGGTGGTAAGGTGCTCAAGCCGCAGCTGATTGAGAGGATTGAAGATTGGCAGGGGAATCTGCTTTTGCGCCCTGAAACGGAAGTTGTCCGTGAAATCAGCTATTCTGACGCTGCCTGGAAGGCGATTAAGCAAGGCTTGGTGGCGGTTGTCAATGAACCCCGTGGGACGGGGCAGATTGCCCGGTTGGAAGATGTCGTGATC
>JADFVC010000078.1 GCA_015222355.1 Chloroflexota bacterium
CAATCACTTTACGAAACTTTAAATGTTACGTGGTACTAGTGGCCCGTGCGGCTAATCGTGACGCGTAATTCTGAGACATTTTGATTGCTGTCAAGGCGTGCCGATGAAGGCCTAGCCTGCGTTAAGCCAAAGAGGTGCAACGCAGACAGCGAGCAAAAGGACCAGAATTAAAGGATAGGATTAGCCGCACGGGCCACTAAGCCCTCTTGACAAAATTGACCCCACGACCGACAATCATCAACCATCGTGACTGCAGTGATAAAAGTGTGGTCACGATGGTTTTTTTTTCGCCACCCAAATAACTCATCCCTGCGAGGTTTCCATTGAAATCAATTAAAAAACTTCTTCTTTTACTGATCCTTTTCGGACTGATTGCGGCCACCGTTTTCTATTTTCGCGACACCGCCAGTCCACTCGTTACCTTGACTCCCGGAACCGGAACCATCTCCCATAAGACTCCGCTGTTCCTTGAGTTGAATGACCAGGGGATGGGCTTGAAACAGGTTCAGGTGACGATTCTGCAGGAAGGGAACCGCCTGCTTCTGGCCAACCAGACATTCCCGGCACAAACCAAGAATGCTCGTCTCGAATTGAACCTCAGTTCGCTAAAATTGAAACAGGGCGGGCTGCAAATTGAAATTATTGCCGGGGATCAGGCCGTCTACCACCTGGGCAAAGGCAACCTCAGCCAACAGCTTTTTCCGTTCACCTACGATACCCGTCCGCCTATCATCTCGGTTCTCAGCAAGGCCCATAACCTGACCAAAGGGGGAAGTGGGCTGGTGACCTATCGGTTGAATGAAGACGTGGAAAAAACCGGCGTGCAAATTGGCAACCTGTTCTTCCCCGGTTTTCAACAGGAATCTGAAATTTATGCCTGTCTTTTTGCCTATCCTTTCGACATGAAAGATGCCGATTTCGTTCCGCGGGTGGTTGCCCATGACCTCGCGGGCAACGAACGACAAGCCGGGATCTACTATCACACCAACAACAAGAAATTCCGCCAGAGAAAGATCAACCTGAGCAACAACTTTCTCCAGCAAAAAGCCCCGGAATTTGAATCACTGGTTCCCGAAGCCGGTGAACCGCTCGAAATTTTTCTCTACGTCAATGGCGAAATGCGCCGGCAGAACCGCGCCAAGATGGTCGAGTTGGCCAAGCAAACAACCAGCACTCCCCTCTGGCAAGGCAGCTTTACCCGACTACCGCGTTCTTCAGAATTGGGCCTGTTCGCCGATTACCGCAGCTATTATTACGAAGGGAAGAAGATCGACGAATCGGTGCATTTTGGCTTCGATCTGGCCTCAGTCGCCCAAGCTGAGATCCCGGCTGGAAATGACGGGGAAGTCCTCTGGGCAGACTATCTAGGTATTTACGGCCTCTGCATTGTCATCGACCACGGGCTTGGCCTACAAACCCTCTACGCCCACATGAGCCAGTTCGATGTTCAGGTCGGTGACATGGTCGTACGCGGGCAGACTCTCGGGCGCACCGGCGCGACCGGCCTGGCCGGAGGGGACCATCTGCACTTCGGGGTCTTTGTTTCCGGCGTTGCCGTGCAACCTCTGGAATGGTGGGACAAGAGCTGGTTGAAAAACAATATCGACAGCAAACTTACCGTCAATCACTGACCGCCTGCATAGCAGGTGGTTTGAGGAAAGCCTCAATTTACACCTTGGAACTGACGGTGTATCTGAATCGTCGATTTCCCCTTCAGATACCCGATCAACATTGATGCTTTCGCAAAAAACTTTGAGATGGCGTTGCTGTGCTTTGGCGAAACACTCAACGCCATTGAAGAGATTATTGAGCAAGCCCGGGCAATGCCGGTCGCAACTGCGGTGATCATCAACAAATCAAACTGGCGCGATATTGTCTCGATCCTCACTCCGGATGATCTGCGATCTGTATAAAAAACGGCCGAACCATGAGCAGCGACAGCGAAAGTTCCCCATGGATGTGTCATATTTGCGGCCATAGTTCCAGGCTCGGCGAGGGTGTGTCCTGTAGCCAATGTTACAAAATTACCTGCCCTATCCATTTACTGACAACGACTGTGTTCAATCCTGCATCCGGCCTGTTTGAACTGCAGCAGATCTGTGTTGAGTGTCAGTTGAAAAAGCAACTTTAATCAGTATTATTTACAAAGCCTGAAACCACCATGAGCCGTTCAAACAATCGTCTTGTATATTCATCTGACAAGGGTAGAATCTGCCCGAGCTGCGAAAAAGCTCAGGCGGAATGTGTCTGTAGAAAGACACAAGTAGCGACGAAACATGACGGAATCGTCAGACTGCACCGGGAAAGCAAAGGTCGCAAAGGGAAAGGAGTGACTCTGATTTCCGGAGTCCCCTTAGCCGGGGATGAGCTGAAAAACCTGGCGAAGACCCTCAAGCAGAAATGTGGCAGTGGCGGGACAGTCAAAAACAGCATCATTGAAATCCAGGGGGACCATCGGGATCTACTGCTCCCGGAACTCCGGAAAAAGGGCTGGACGGTCAAAAAAGCTGGCGGTTAAACAGCCTGGTCTTTCCCAAACATCTCTCAAGAAGCCGCCACCCAACCGTTTACCGACCACAAAAACTGGCCTACTGGAATTGACAGCCCCCGGCCTAATTGCTCTAATACGGCCATTTAATGTTCCCTGAATTCAACTCGCAAGTGCAACTCACTCCCGAGCAACCTATGAACAAGGAAGACCTTCGCGCCCAGATCATCGCTCGACTGGAGGCCGATCACGCCTTGCTGTTGCAGGCTGCAAAGTCAGCCCATGCCGCCGCCGTCCGGGAATACGAGATCGCCTCGGTCTATTGATACTCCATAAAGACCGGCGGTAAATTTTTTATCTTTTCAATAGAAACGTCCTCTGCCGCTTCTCGGCATAACCGAATTCGTGAGTCATTTTCCAGGTCACTCTCAGCCTGCGCCAAGACGCTCGCAGGTAGAAAGCGGCCACTATGCCTGCCATCGAGCCCCAGAGAAAACCGCCGGTTCCCCGATAATTGAAACGGAATTCCCGCCGCACAAGGCTGTCGCCAATTTCAAGTAGAAAACCAAACAGCAACCCATAGAGGGCGACCCACAGCAGCAAGCGCAGAATAATGCTGTACTTGATCTGCCCCGGAGCGGCCTTGTTGACCAGCCGTTTCCAGCGGCTCATCAGCAGACCGTGCAGGCAGAAACCGCTCGCCAGCAGGCTGCCCAAAGTGCGCAGGATCAGATAGCCGGAAAGTGCGCCCCAGATGAGGGCAACGATGATGGTATCGAGATTCAACGTCGTCTCCTTCAGTGCTGCCTATCTTCGGTCCCTCACGATAATTGCGGGGGAGATATCCGGGTCAAGAGATAGACGATGCCGCCAATTGAAAAGAAAAATCAAATTCGTGATCCCGGTCACAGCATTGCCGTTTTTTTTCCATTATAAAAGACGCGCTAAAGATTTTGATAGCCCTATTAGTAACCCACAGATTTATTGATTGTTGGTTGGTTGCACCTGCGTTTTACTCACTCTACCTAGTTCCCCCCGGAGTTTCCGGATGGGAACTAGATTAGTCATTGCGCTTTTTTATTTGAACCGGAAAAGAGGTTTATTAGCAATGCAGACAAAATGGTCAGCTCGACACAATTTGCTGCGGGTCGGGATAGGAAAAGCTTTTCTGCTGCTGTTGGCATTAATTGTTTTTGCCTTCCCCGCGGGTGCCACACAAAAGGATAAACCGGCCAAAGGGCCGCAGCCCGTAGGCGCGGTAAACTCCGGCAACGGCGGCGTGTATGAGAAGGGCAAATGCGGGATCATATTGAAGTATATCAACTTCACACAGGATCAACTGTACGATGGAAACGACGAGCTGGATTTCATCCGACCTCAACAGGGACAGAAACCGGGGAAAAAGTGCTACGAAAGAACGACTGAAAAATACCTGCTCACCTTGCGCGCCGGGATATCTGAAAATTTAGATGCCCGCCTCATCATCCCTTATCTCGGTAAGGAGACGAAGAGACAATCTTTTAATAATGATTTCACCGACAGCAATTCTGGTATCGGCGATATCAAGTTGATCAGCCGGTATCGAATCTGGTCCCAGAAAAAAAAGGACCCTTTCAATCTGGCCTTTGGACTTGGTGTGAAAATGCCCACCGGAAAAACCGATGAAGAAGACGATAGCGGCGTACGCCTGCCCGCATATTTGCAGGCCGGCTCAGGCTCCTGGGACCCGATTTTTGAGCTGGGGGCCCATAAGATTATCGGCAGACACTGGATATCCACTTATTTCAGGTACAAGATGGCCACCAAGGGGGAATTGGGCGATAGGGATTTTGAAAAGCCCGATATATTCAAATACAACGTCGCCTATGCTTATGCCCTTTCCAACCTGTTCGATCTGGAGCTTGAATTAAACGGAGAGGTTAAGGGAAAGGCCGAATTGGACGGTAAAAAGAATGATAATAGCGGCGGTCAGATCATTTATCTTACCCCCGGTATCCATTTCAAATTTTACAAGGGGATGCATTGTGATGTGGGTATGCCGATTCCAGTTTATCGCGACCTGAATGGTCCGCAATTGTCAGAGGATTATCGCATCATCACCAAACTGGCAATAAAATTCTAACTGTCAATTGAATCACAGGAGAACAGCATAATGAACAACTATCTGACAAGACTAATCAATTTAAAAAGACTGGCGGTGTGGACAGTCGCTATCCTTTGTATTTTCTTTGTGGTTTCTCAACCCCAGGACGCTAAGGCATGTATGAAAACGCCGCCCCCGGAGAAAATAAAGGCCATCATTATCGGAGACCGGGTGGTCGATATTGCCTACAATCTCGGGGTTCTTCCCGAAGCCATGTCAGTACGCGGCTCTCTGTGGCCCATGGCCAAACAGCTCAGGACAGTCAGCCAGATACTGGGATGCCCGAAGTGTGTTGTGGCGAAAAAGGGAATCATTCCCAATGCGCTTGCCGAACGTGGTATCAAACGGGTGATTGTAGAAAAGAATGACAGTTTTTGCCTCTACAGGCCCAAGATGAAACCGGAAAACATCGCCCCCATTTTGGCGGGTATGGACGTCACCGTTGAATACGTCGATTTTTCACAGGGTCTGGAGGCGGCGGTGCGCCAAGCCGCAAAACTTTTGAACCGGGAATCCAAAGCCGACAAAGTAATTGAAAACTACAAAAAGAACATGGCCATGGCGAAAGCAATGTTGCCGGTGTCAGCATTGGGCAAAAAAGTGATCATCTTCAGCGGAACGTATCAGCCATCGACAGGAAAATACCTCTTAAGGGTTGAAGCTCCAGACGGCTATTCGGACCGATTCCTACTGAAACCCCTGGGGTGTACCAATGTGGGAGATTCTTTCAGACCCGGCAATAAGGAGGCTTCCAATGGCCACTATCAGGTTCGAAAACAGAAAAACGGCTTTGATCTGACTCCACTGATCGAGGCCAACCCGGATGTTATTGTGTCCACCGGTGATGGCTTTGCCGTACAAAAGGCCATCCAGGTTTACGCAAAAAAACATCCGGCCATTTTGGCTGTGACGGCGGTTAAAAATATGGCTGTGTACAGTCTGCCGTTCTATGCCGATTCCAGTGTCATCGAGTACCCGGACGTATTGAAAAAGTGGACAGTGGCATTGTCCAAATAGCGCCCTGTGTCAGGATAGTTGTCGCCTCAAGGAGAACCAATCCAACAGCCAAGCCCAGGGGCAGTCTTGGGACTTCAGGTAGGTAATGTCCCAAGTCAGGGGACGATTTTATTATCTGTATATGACCGTCGATATCCGGAGCCGTAAGATTGTTAGCGGCCAAGAATGACATTCATATCTGCGGGGTATTTAACCCTGTAACCAAATTCAAGCTGCTTGGATTGCCCCGGTTGGAGATTGATGTCCCACTCCAGTTTATTGCCTTTCTCTCTCCTGGAAACCTTCGGCACGGCAACCACCTTGGTCAACTCTATCCGTTTATCCTCAATCCTCGGGAAAACATCTTCCACATGAAGCTCAACCGGAAGCGATTTATTATTGCTAATCTCAACTCTCCAGAGCCAACTCTGAACCTTGTCCTTATTGATCAGGCCGGTCTCATCGGTTTCTCGCTCGTTAAATAGTCGGACGGCGATACCGGGATCGTTGCCAAGCGCCAGCTCAATGTTCTTTTTATGCAGACTAAAGTCTTTTTGACCGATATAAACACCATCGACCATGATGTTCGCTTGCCCGGCCGGTAACGGCTGAAGCTCCGGGAGTTCGACCTGTGCCGTCAGGAAAGCCTGTGGGGACTGAATCGGCCGCACAAGATAAGTGAAGGCGGCTTTCCATTCCCCCTTGCGGATGTCGAACCGATAATTTTCGCCTGCCCGAACAGTCTGTTTTCCCAGATCATAAATATCGAACAGCCCCCCCTGTTGCCTGCTCGGCGCGACAGCCTCTTCCACCATCTCCAGGCTGTCAGCCATGGTCATTTCCGGGGCGACGGCTCTTTGAGCCTTGGCCCTTGTCATTGGCCAGGTCTGCGCCTCGCGGATAACCCACGGGTTCAGCGCAGGTGGGGATAAGGTAAAAACTGGTTCCCGGGTTGCAAGTTTTAACCGAACGTCTGTCCAATCGATACCGGTCGATTGGCTTACCACACCAATCCAGGACCATAGGACTTGTTTCTCCAGGGGATGGGCATCAAGCAGATATTCTGAGGACCATGAGGCATTGTGAACCCGGTAACGATAGCGCAAGACAACCGTCTTTCCATCACTTTCCTGGAGACCAACGACGACCCGCCACTCACGGTTTTGCCGACTGGTCTTCTGGTGCAGTTGGCGCTCCAGTTCCTTGATCGTTGTTAAAATTTCATTTTCTTCTCGGCCGAGCCGGGTCAACGCCGCAAAGATCGGCCCCACGGTCTGAGTAAGCAGGGTACCCATTTTCTGAACAGCCTCAACGGACTCAAACTTTTGCTCTTTCTGATTTTGCCAATAAGCCAAGGAAAGAGCCTGGGTCTGTTTTTTATCCTGAACGCTCTCCAGCCTTTTTTGTTCAGCCTTGAGCTGCTCTCTCAACCCGGAAAAATCCCCTTCGTCAGCCAAAATCGAATCGATTCGCAAACCGGTTACCGCAGTTGCTCCCCGCTCAACAGAGACCATCAACGTTTGCGGGTTTGCGACTGAGGGGAGAGAAATAACTGCCTCACCGTTAGTCACCGAAACGTTTGTAACTTCAGTGACAATCGCCCCTGCCGGAAAAATCAAAACTTCGGTGGGCGCAGCCAAGGTGACGGCGGGGGCGACAGACAAGAAAAACAGTATGGCGAGGATCTTCCTCATAAATCTCTCCTGTTATGCAGCAGCCTCTTCTTTGTTTGATGGCGTCGCAAAAAGTCCGATCTACTGCGTTGCAGCATTTTTTCAGGACCTCGACATACCATATGTATGCCTTCGCCCCTGAGCGGGCATGAACAAAGCCTGTCAGAATGAGTTAATCCGCCGAATAAAAGCTTTGAGCAGGCCGTAACTGCGCCGGTCGAATTCAAGGCTCAGGCGCGGCAGAAGTTTCAGATCGGGCTGATCGTTCTCTTCCGGCAGTGCCGAGGTCAGTGTCATCACACCACCAGGCTTGAGAATTGCGCCAAACTCACTATTGAGGATATGCAGATGTCC